>JAEYXG010000326.1 GCA_023428585.1 Bacteroidota bacterium | reverse complement strand
GTATAATGCATTGATGTTTGCTCTTCAATTGGCAAAACAGGCTGATGATCATGTATTTATTCAAGATTGGCAGGCGCATGCCGATGGATTTCCCCAGGCTTTCATTCAGAACTTCTGGAACGAAACGCGTGGATATTTAGCTGACTATACCAATGGTGATTATAAAGATTTTTCTGTACGACCAAATCAGGTACTGGCAACTTCGTTACCCTTCTCTCCATTACCTGAAGAGATGCGAAACAGTATTCTTGAAAGAGTAAAATCAGAGCTGTTAACACCACGTGGATTGCGTTCACTTGCTCCTAAAAATGTCCTTTACAAGGGTGTTTATGAGGGGAATCAATCAGAAAGAGACCACGCATACCATCAAGGCTCCGTTCATCCTTGGCTGCTTGGCCACTTTGTTGAGGGTTATCTTGCCATTCATGGAGAATCAGCGTTAGAGAAAGTAGAGGAGATTTACTTAGGCTTCGAGTCAGAGATGACCGAGCATGGAATAGGTACCATCTCTGAGGTGTATGATGGTGATCCCCCTAATAAAGGCGCCGGAGCAATTTCACAGGCTTGGTGTGTTGCTGAAGTATTGAGGATCGGTTCGTTAATAAAGCAGTATGAATTGCGGATGTTAAAGAGTAATGAAAGCAATAAACCGGAGTCAATCCAATCAAGTGATAAAATTGAGAGTAAGGTCAAAAACAAAAAGGTAAAGTAAGAAATTAATTAATATACACAGGATGAGAGTTTTAATGTTTGGATGGGAATTCCCACCCCATATTACCGGAGGGCTTGGAACGGCTTGCTTTGGAATGACCAAAGGGCTTATGAAAAATAATGTAGATGTATTATTCGTCGTGCCCAAAGCATATGGTGATGAGAGTGAAGAAGCCGTCAGATTGATAAATGCCAGTGATGTATCCATAGATATTAAGCGTAAGGAACATCATGAGTTTTGGAAGAAAATTACTTATCTTGAGGTAAACTCTAACCTGGTTCCTTACGTTGGTCCTGAAGCATTTGACAATCTGGTTGAGACAATGGACTCAGAGAAAGTAATAGGAGAGGAGTCTATCTTTAATGCCCGCTATAAATTCTCGGGCAAGTATGGAACCAACCTTCTGGAAGAAGTAGCAAGATATGCACTGGTAGGGGCTCAAATTGCTACGGAATCACAATTTGATTTGATTCATGCACACGATTGGCTTACTTATGCTGCCGGAGTTGCAGCAAAAAAAGCAAGTGGTAAGCCTTTGGTGGTTCATATGCATGCTACAGAATTTGACCGATCAGGTGAAAATATTAACACTCAGGTATATGAAATTGAACGCAGCGGAATGGAAGCTGCCGACAGGGTAATTACAGTCAGTAATCTGACCCGTAATATTGTAATTGAACGATACGGAATTGATGCTTCAAAGGTATTTACAGTGCATAATGCGGTTGAACCAACAGATCAGGAAGAGTTTAAGGTTTATGAACGGCATATACCTGAAAAAATAGTTACTTTCCTGGGTAGGGTGACTTTTCAGAAAGGACCTGAATACTTTATTGAAGCAGCCCATAAAGTATATCAACGCGATAAAAATGTCAGGTTTGTAATGGCAGGTACCGGTGATCTACTTGAGAAAATGATAAGACGTGTTGCCAAGTTGCGTATGTCGTCAAGATTTCATTTTACCGGTTTTTTGAAGGGGGAAAATGTTGATAGAATGTTTGCTTTAAGTGATGTTTATGTGATGCCTTCTGTTTCAGAGCCTTTTGGCATATCACCATTGGAAGCTATGCGATCAAATGTTCCAGTTGTAATCTCCAAGCAATCAGGAGTCGCCGAGGTATTGCAGCATGCACTGAAAGTTGATTTCTGGGATGTTGATGCAATGGCTGATGCAATCTATGCATTGCTTCACTATAAAAGCCTTTCAAAAGCATTTGCCAAATATGGTGCAGATGAGGTTGACAACCTAAAGTGGGAGCATGCGGCCAAACACATAAAAACGATTTATCAACAGTTATATAAAGCTTGAAAATCTTATTAAAAAGAAAAATATTATGAGATCAATTTGCCTTCACTTTCAGGTTCATCAACCATATAGATTAAGAACATACAGGTTCTTTGATATTGGAAGCAATCACCAGTATTATGATGAATATCAAAATAGGACTATTATCAAAAGGGTAGTTGAACGCTCTTATCTCCCCATGAATAAACTATTGATGGATTTGATAAAAGAATATGGAGCTGCCTTTAAGGTGAGTTTTAGCATTTCAGGGATGGCAATTGAACAATTCAAGCAATATACTCCTGAGGTCTTGGAAAGTTTCCAAAAACTCGCCAAGACAGGTAATGTGGAATTTTTGGCTGAAACCTACTCACACTCCTTGGCATCGCTGCTTAAAGATCCTGAAGAATTCAAGTCGCAAGTAAAAAAACATGCTGACACTATTGAAGAACTCTTTGGCAGAAGACCAACTGCATTCCGCAATACTGAGATGATTTATTCAGATGAGATAGGAAATAAAGTGCTTGATTTAGGCTATAAAATAATGCTTACTGAGGGTGCAAAACATATCTTGGGATGGAAGAGCCCGAATTATATGTATTGTAATGCTATCAATCCAAAGCTGAAATTATTGCTACGTAATTATCAATTGAGTGATGACATAGGATTTAGGTTTTCTAATCAGAGTTGGATTGAATGGCCCTTAACAGCTGAAAAGTTTGCTAAATGGATCAACACCTATAAGAGTCAGCAGGTGGTTAATATTTTCATGGATTATGAGACATTTGGTGAACACCAATGGGCAGAAACCGGAATTTTTGATTTTATGAAAGCCTTGCCACAGCATATATTCTCTAAAACTAATTTCACTTTTAAAAATCCATCTGAACTTGCTGATGAACTTCAACCTGTTTCAGCTATTTCCGTTCCTTCACCAATTTCATGGGCTGATGAAGAACGTGACCTCACGGCATGGCTTGGCAATGAACTTCAAGATGAAGCATTTGACGTGCTTTACGGTTTAAGCGATAAAGTGAGGAAATGTGTGGATGGTTCCATCCACAGGGATTGGAGATATTTGCAGACCTCAGATCATTTTTATTATATGTGTACAAAGTGGTTCTCAGATGGTGATGTTCATAAGTATTTTAATCCCTATACTACTCCATATGAAGCATTCATAAACTATATGAATGTATTGAGTGATTTCAAGAACAGACTTGATAACTTGTCAATGCCCCAGAATGAACAGTCATTGACTGAAAGTGTAATGGAAGTTTCAATACCCAAAGTGAAAGGTGTTAGCCTTCCGGCTAAGCCTAATACTGCCACTGTTGAATTTGACCTGATATTCTCACTCTCAAAAAAGGATTTGAAAGAGGCTATTGAGAATATTGATATAAAGGAGCTTGCTTATTCCTTGTATGGGAAAGCAGATGATAAACTATCGGAATTAAAGAAAAAGCTTCCGGTGTCTTATAAAAAGGAATTTGAAAAACTGTTCGCTGAGATTAAGAGACCAAGGAAAGCTACTATTGAGAGTTACAGAAAATTGATTGCTTCTAAACTTCAATCGTATTTTAATTTATTTTAGCCGGTTGGAAGAAAACGCTTGATATCTCTGTTTATCAATTGTATTTCAGCTGATTAAGTTATTTATAATGATTTCTTTTTCTCCAAAAGGAAGATCATTGGTATTCAATTTGTAAAAATTAGACATGAGTAAAAATATTTTGAAACCTGATTATATCTTTGAAACAAGTTGGGAGATTTGTAATAAAGTTGGTGGTATTTATACTGTTATTTCGACAAAAGCACCTGGAATTCAACAGGAATTTGAAGATAATTATATATTAATCGGCCCGGATGTCTGGAAAGAGACAAATAGTAACCCTGATTTTCTTGAAGATAAATATATATACAGGTCTTGGCGTGAGCATGCTGAAGCATCAGGACTAAGGCTAAGAATAGGCCGATGGAATATCAAAAGTAAACCGATTGTTATCTTGGTTGAATTTACTCAATACTTCCAAATAAAGGATAAAATTTTTGCAACATTCTGGGAGAAATTTCAACTCGACTCAATTGCAGGGCAGTGGGACTATGTTGAACCTGCACTTTTTGGGTATGCTGCAGGTAAGGTAATTGAGAATTTTTATGAATTCAATCTTTCATCACGAGAAAAAATAATTGCTCATTTTCATGAGTGGATGTCTGGCACAGGTGTGTTATACCTGAAAGACAAAGTTCCACAAATAGGTTGTGTTTTTACAACTCATGCTACAGCATTGGGAAGGGCAATTGCAGGAAATAATCTTCCTCTTTATGAAGAGATGGAGTCATATCAGCCGGATGCTACAGCACGACGTTTTGATATAGTCTCAAAATTTTCCCTTGAAAGAGCTGCTGCCTTAAATTGTGACACATTTACAACAGTTAGTGAGATAACAGCAAAAGAGTGTGCCCACTTTCTGGAAAGACCTGTTGATGTTGTGACTCCAAATGGTTTTGATGATGCATTTGTTCCGTCAGATAAAGAATTTGAAGTCAGAAGAGAAATGGCACGTGCTAAACTTTTACAGGTTGCCCGTGCAATGTTCAATGCGGATCTGCCAAGTGATGCACTATTGGTTATTAATAGTGGTAGATACGAGTTCAGGAATAAAGGTATTGATTTATTTATTGATGCTTTGGCAAAAATCAATAAAGACTCCAGCCTAAAACGACCCATAATTGCGTTCATTACTGTTCCTGCCAATCAGTCGGGTGTGAGTAAAAAGCTAGTCGACCGACTAAATACTGCTGATTTCAACTCTCCGGTTGAAGGAAGATTCCTGACACATGGTTTATATAATGCTGACCACGACAGCATTCTCACGAAAGCCATGAGTGCAAATCTGACAAATAAAGTAGATGATAATGTAAAATTGATTTTTGTTCCATCATACTTAAATGGCAGGGATGGAATATTCAATTTTAATTACTACGAACTGTTAATTGGTTTTGATATTTCTGTTTTTCCATCATATTATGAACCTTGGGGTTATACTCCACTTGAAAGCCTTGCATTTCATATTCCAACAATCACAACTTCATTAGCCGGATTTGGCCTTTGGATCAAGGAAAAAGATAAGAATCCCCAGTCAGGTGCATGGGTCATTGAGAGAACTGACTCTAATTCAGCTCAGGTTATTCAGCAAATAGGTGAAATATTGCTTGAATATAGCACTTACAATGAAAAGCAAACTGATGAATCCAGGAATAAAGCATTTAACCTTTCTCGTATTGCACTTTGGAGTGAATTAATAAATAAATACAAGGATGCATATGATTTGGCGCTGGAGAAAGCGTCAATGCGTGAAGAACTTTACAAGGATAAACGGATGCCTGATTTACTCATGGCATTTCCGGAAAAGAAATCGCAGGTTCCTGTTTGGAATAAGGTTCTGATCAAACCCGGTATACCTGAGAGATTCAATGGCTTGAAGAGGCTATCACGAAATTTGTGGTGGACATGGCACCCTGAAGTAGCTGAATTGTTTAGCATGATTGATCCTAAACAATGGGAGTTGCTGAACCATAACCCCATGGCTTTACTTGAGTCACTGACTATTAACCAGATGCGTGATTTGGAGCAGAATGAAGCATTCACTTCAAAGCTGGACATGGTTTACGAAAAGTTTGAGGCCTATATGAAAAAAGCCAGTAAGAAACCCAAGCATCAGATTGCATACTTCAGCATGGAATATGGCTTGCATGATACGGTGCAGATATTTTCAGGTGGCTTAGGAATATTAGCCGGTGATTACTTAAAGGAGGCCAGTGATTCAAATGTAAATTTGATAGGAGTTGGCTTATTATATCGTTATGGCTATTTTAAGCAAACATTGTCAGCGCATGGCGATCAGGTGAATACCTATAATCCGCAGAAATTTACCCACATGCCTTTAAAACCGGTTAGGACAGCTTCGGGCGAGTGGCTAATAGTAACAGTGGCATTGCCGGGTAGAAATCTATACGCTAAGGTATGGAAGCTCGACGTTGGCCGGATCCCACTTTACTTGATGGATTGTGATATAGATGAGAATTCTGAAGCTGACAGGTTTGTAACACACCAACTTTATGGTGGCGATTGGGATAACCGCTTCAAACAAGAACTTCTATTAGGCGTTGGTGGTATTCGTATGTTGCGGGCTCTTGGATTTAATCCTGACATTTTCCATTGTAATGAAGGGCATGCGGCTTTTATTGGCATTGAGCGATTGAGAATTCTTGTAAGTGAGAAGAGGTTCTCATTTGATCAAGCAGTTGAAATTGTACGATCCACGCAATTATTTACTACCCATACACCTGTACCTGCAGGCCATGATGCATTCAGTGAAGATGTTCTGAGAACTTATATCCCTCATTATGCCGAACGCTTGAATATTTCATGGAATAATTTTATGAATCTTGGCAGATACATTGAAAATAAACTTGATGAAAAGTTCTCAATGAGTGTCCTTGCAGCCAGGTTATCACAGGAAATGAATGGTGTAAGTTTAATACACGGAAGAGTTAGTCGTGAAATGTTTACTGGTATGTATGACGGGTTCTTCCCTGAAGAGCTGCATATTGGCTATGTTACGAATGGCGTTCATATGCCTACTTGGGCTTCACATGAATGGCAGAAGCTCTATAGGCGTATTTTTGGTGCTGATTTTCTAGAACATCAGCAGGAAAAGGATCGCTGGAAGAAAATATACGATGTTCCTGATGATGAGATATGGAAACTCAGACAGATGCATCGACAGATTCTCATTGAAGATATCCGCTGTAGATTAAAAGTTGATCTTAAAATGAGGCAGGATAATCCGAAGAATATCATTAAAACACTTGATATACTGAATGATAAGACGTTGACAATTGGTTTTGCGCGACGTTTTGCAACATACAAGAGGGCGCATCTGCTATTTACAAATATGGAACGGTTGGAGAAACTAGTAAATAATAAGGATCGCGCGGTACAATTCATTTTTGCAGGCAAGGCACACCCAGCTGATAAAGCAGGTCAGGATCTTATCAAGCGTATTGTTGAAGTATCCAAAATGCCGCAGTTCCTCGGAAAAGTCATTTTTGTTGAGAATTATGATATGACATTGGCCAGCAAGTTGGTTCAGGGAGTTGACGTTTGGCTAAATACTCCAACACGGCCATTGGAAGCTTCGGGCACCTCAGGTGAAAAGGCTGTTATGAATGGTGTTCTTAACTTTAGTGTGCTTGATGGTTGGTGGGCAGAAGGTTATAAACCCGGTGCCGGTTGGGCTTTATCAGAAGAACGTTCTTATGATAATCAACAGTTTCAAGATGAATTGGATGCTGAAAATATTTACAATACTATTGAAAATGAAATTGTCCCTGCATTCTATGATAGAGATGAGAATGGAATACCCAAAAAATGGTTAGCCCATGTTAAAAAAACTATCGCTGAAATAGCCCCTGAGTTTACAATGAAACGTATGATTGATGACTATTTTGATAGATACTACAACAACCTGATTTCAAGGTCATCAATATTAAAGGAAAATGATTTTGAAAAGGTGAGACAGTTGGCTTCCTGGAAACGAAAAGTATTGAGAGGGTGGGATAGTATTGAGATAATTTCCGTTAGTATGCCTGATTCTACAATAAAACCATTGAGATTAGGTGAAAACTTCATTGCCGAGATCGTTCTTAATGTTAATGAGCTTTCACCTGCCGATTTGGGGATGGAGGTGCTCTTCGGTCATAAAATCAATGATGAAGTTAAGAAAATTTCATCCGTTGAAGAAATGACCGTGGCCGGTGTTGATGGTAACATTGTTACTTATTTTATAGAATTTAGGACGGAACAAGCAGGTGTTTATGACTTTGCCTTCAGGTTATACCCTAAGCATCCATTGTTGCCGCATCGACAAGATTTTAATTTAGTAAGATGGATATCAAAGGATTAAGTTGAATAAATAATCAAATATTAATAAGAGCTATTATGAAATTACTGGAAGGAAAAGTTGCACTAATTACAGGTGGTGCTAGAGGTATTGGTAAATCAATTGCAGTTTGCTTTGCCTCTGAAGGTGCACATATTGCATTTTCTGATCTTAATATTGATGAACAAGCATTAACTCTTGAAAAAGAATTATCAGCTTATGGAGTTATTGCTAAAGGTTATGCATCAGATGCCAGTTCATTTGATGCCAGTGAAGCATTGGTAAACAATGTTGTTGAAAAGTTCGGTAGAATTGATATATTGGTAAATAATGCCGGTATTACAAGGGATAACTTGCTTATGCGAATGACAGAAGCTGATTGGGACCTGGTAATAAAAGTCAATCTTAAATCAATTTTTAACATGACTAAGGCAGTCCAAAAAGTAATGCTCAAGCAACGTAGTGGCTCAATTATTAATATGAGCTCTGTTGTTGGAATTGAGGGCAATGCAGGGCAGTCAAATTATAGTGCATCAAAAGCTGGGTTAATTGGCTTTACCAAATCGATTGCCATGGAGCTTGGTTCAAGAAATATTAGATGCAATGCCGTGGCACCTGGTTTTATTGAAACCGACATGACTGCAAAACTATCAGAAGAAGTAAGAAAAGGTTGGGCTGAGCAGATTCCTTTAAGAAGAGGTGGAAAACCTGAAGATGTTGCAAATGTTGCTTTATTCCTGGCCTCTGAATTATCATCATACGTAACAGGGCAAGTCGTTAGTGTTTGCGGGGGAATGCACACGTAAAACTCCTTCAGAAGAATTAGTAAAATTGTGGGGATTTTTGCTTTTATTTGCTTCTGATTGGAAGTGAAGTAAATAGTAAAGATGTAAATTTAATGAAATATTACTGATCTTGAACTTTAAACTCATAACTACTTCCCCTTGGTGGGTTGTATTGCTCTGTATTCTTTTAGGCTTAATAATATCAGCTATTCTATATTATAGAAAAGACAATAGAGAATTTACGCGAGGCATCAGATTGGTATTATCATTATTAAGGTTCTTCTCTATTTCAATATTGGCTTTATTGCTTATCAATCCTCTGATCAGAACAATCAAGCGTTCAACTGTTAAACCCTCAATTATTATTGGTGTTGACAATTCGGCCTCAATAATCATGAATTCCGATTCTGCCTTTTATAAAGCTGAATTCATCAAGCAATTGGAGGAGTTGAAAAGGAATTTGGGCAAAGATTTTGATATTCATAGTTACATTTATGGGGATGGCGTCAAGATAGAAAAGGAGCCTGATTTCACAGATCAGATATCTGATCTGTCTGCCTTTTTCAATGAAATAAATACAAGATATTATAATAGCAATATCGGTGCAGTAATAGTAGCTAGCGACGGAATTATAAATAGTGGATCAGATCCGCTCTATATTGCCCGGAATAGTAAATATCCTGTATTCTCTATAAACCTTGGAGATACAATTTCAAGAAAGGATATCCGACTCCAAAAAATCAATTATAACAAAACTGCAATAAAAGGAAATCGGTTTCCTGTTGAAATAAATATTCAAGCAATCGACTTGGTTGGAGAGAGATCAAGAGTTTCCATCAGCGAAGAAACCAATATTCTGTTTTCACAGGAAATTGAAATAAATTCTCCTAATCAAATCCTGACTATTCCCGCGTATCTTGAAGCAAATGAGGTGGGTTTAAAGCGATATAAGATTTCAATCGATGATTTTGATGGTGAAATAAATAAAAACAACAATAGCCTTGACATTTATATAGAGGTAGAAGAGAGTAAGCTTAAAGTGGCTATTATATCTGATTTCCCACATCCGGATGTCGCTTCTTTGCAAAGAGGACTTCTGAATAGCAATAATTTTGAAGTTCAGTTTTATAGTGCACAAGAATTCAATTCAGGGAAAGCTGATTCTTATAGTTTAATAATATTGAACCAGTTGCCTTCATGGTCGAATGCTTATTCTCTGCAGTTAAACAGTATTATTAAATCGGGTATTCCAGTATTGTTGATTGTTGGTGCTGAAAGTAATATCCCATTGATCAATGCTCTCGATATTGGTTTATCAATGACAAATTTTAAAAAGTCGTATAATGAATCCATCCCGGCTCTCAATAATTCATTCTCATTGTTTCTTTTATCGGAAGCGCAAAAGAAGCTTATAGAAGCACTACCTCCGTTAATATCACCTTTTGCAAATTATTACTATTCTAATTCAGCACAGGTCTTGGCGTATCAGCAAATAGGCAAAACAACAACCAATTTGCCCTTGATACTGTTCAATGAAACCTCTGGTATACGTTATGGGATTATTGCCGGAGAAGGATTATGGAAATGGAGAATGTATGATTTTATCAAAAACAATACACACGAAAATTTTGATGATCTGGTGCGAAAAATGATTCAATATCTGACTATTCAAACTGATAGGAGCAAGTTCAGGATTGAATGGAAAAACTTTTACGCGGAGAATGAAAATATTGAATTTGGAGCAATGCTATTTAATGATAGTTATGAGCCAATTACTGAGCCCGATATTACTCTGGAAATTATTAACGAGGAAAACAAAAAATTTGATTATCTCTTTTCTTCAGAAGATCAGAGATATTCTCTGAAATTAGGCTACTTTCAGCCGGGTGAGTATACCTTTAAGGCAAAAGCTGACTTTACCGGAAATGTATATTCAAAAAGTGGAAATTTTATTGTCACTGATGTAAAATTGGAAGATGTTAATCTTGTTGCCAACCATAAACTTCTCAATAGAATAGCTTCTGAATCAGGCGGCACATCAGTTTCTCCTTCTAACCTGATGCAATTGATAGAGCAGATTAGAGCGCGTAATGACATTAAACCTGTGGTTTATTCAAGTAAGAACTATCTGGAGTTGATAGACTATTATCCGTTGCTGATCTTGTTATTCTTGATTCTAGGCGTAGAATGGTTTATTAGAAAGTACCTTGGCGGTTATTGATAAGTATGTTTTTCTATATTTCGAAAATATTGAGCTATCTTCTTAATCCATTTGCCTGGGTATTCATCTTATTGGCAGTTGCACTTTTCTATAAAAATCCTCGTAAGAAGAAGAAACTATTGTCAATTTCCTTCCTTCTTTTATTTGTTTTCACAAATCCCTTTTTAGCTGATGAAATAGTTAGATTATGGGAAATGCCAATAGAGCAATCACCCAACAAAGATTACTCGGCCGGTGTGCTGCTGTGTGGAGACATTGCAACGTATGATAACCCATCAGAAAGAATTATCTTTCGATCAGGTGCTGATAGGCTACTTCAGACAATTGAGCTCTATAAAAGAGAAAAGATTAAAAAAATAATTGTCAGCGGCGGATCAGGTCACTTGATATATAAAGACAGAACAGAAGCAGCTTTTATTAAGAAGTATCTAACCAATATTGGAATACCCCCCGATGATATAATTTTTGAAAGTAGTTCCAGAAACACTTTTGAAAATGCACGTTATACATATCGGCTTTTACAAGAAAACAAGATCAGTGATACCATCTTGTTAATAACGTCATCCCTTCATATGAGGAGGGCTTATGCCTGTTTTAAAAAGCAGGGATTGCCGGTAAAAATGTACACTACCTCGAAAATTGTTGGTCCCAGATTACATAATTTTGATCATTTGTTTATCCCGTCTGTTTCCGCTTTACAAAAATGGAATCTTGTAATTCATGAGATGATAGGTTATGTTTCATACAAAATTATAGGTTACTGTTAGAAGTTTATCTGATACGGATAAGTTGAAATTTGAATTTCCGGTGGTTTGAATCCTTTAACAATAACTGCACCTAAGATGTAATTAAGCAATGATGTTTCTAAAGATTATAGTGGATAATTTATTTGAATTGTTGATTGCTTTGGTACTCATGAATTTTTTGATAAGTGAGTTGCTTAAGTTTTTCAATAACAAGTGGAGAGGTAAAGAGATTCCTGATTTTTTGAAGGATGTGTATTCAGAAAACAGATATCGCACGTTCATTGCCTACAAGAAGGAAACCTACCACTTTTCAGTTATAAAATCAACTCTGGACCTTGCAGTGATCCTGGCCATGCTGGTTGTTGGTTTTGCTTTCGTGGATAGTTGGTTGAGGCTTTTTGTAAGTAATGAGATATTACTGAGCCTATTGTTCTTGGGTGTAATAGGATTAGCATCAGATTTCCTGTCTCTGCCATTTGAAGCTTATGAAACCTTTGTTATTGAACAGAAATACGGGTTTAATAAAACCACACTTAAAACATTCATACTCGATAAGTTAAGGTTATATATGCTTGTTTGTCTTATTGGGCTTCCAATATTATATTCTATTATCTGGCTTTATGGGAAGTTTGGGGCTGATTTTTGGTGGCTCGCATGGATTGTTATTTCATTCTTTTCAATTTTAATTAGCCTTCTTTATTCGAATATTATTGTCCCTGTTTTTAACAAGCAGACACCACTTGAAGAGGGCGAACTGAGGGATAAAATAAGATTACTTTCAAAAGAAACGGATTTCAAACTGGAGAACATATACGTAATCGATGCTTCAGAAAGGTCAACAAAATCTAATGCATATTTTACAGGACTGGGTTCAAAAAAGAGAATTGTTCTATATGATACATTAATTGAAACCATATCACAAAATGAGATATTATCAATTCTAGCCCATGAGATTGGCCATTATAAGAAGAAACATACATTAAAGGGATTGATAGCCTCCTTGCTGCAAACCGGATTTTTGTTGTTCCTGTTCTCATTGATAGTTGAAAGCTCCGCCATCTATGAATCACTCAACCTGGAACCCGGGTTTCATATAGGAATGATTATATTCATAATTCTCTACAGCCCGGTTTCATTTCTGTTGTCCATTTTCTTTAACTATTTCTCCAGAAGACATGAGTTTGAAGCTGATAGTTATGCTGTAGGATATAATTTGGGTCCCTCCTTAATAAAAGCACTTAAATCACTCACTTCAAACAACTTGTCTGATTTGAACCCTAATCCATGGTTTGTAAAGGTTTATTATTCTCACCCAACACTGTTGCAAAGAATTGTTTCAATCAGTAAAAAGATTAATGATAAAGGAGAATGGAGTAGAAATTAGAAATGTGACCAAGAGAACATTACTATAACCGTGATTCCATTTGCTGAAAAAAGGGGAAATCAGTTATTACTAGTTTTGAATCTTGATCGGAACATATTGCCTGTAATAAATGCCAGTGTTTCAATTGAGTCAATCTGGCGGGCAAGATTATAATCTCTGGTTGCTGCCATGTTATTGCCTTTTTTCTGATAACATAGGGCACGATATAAATAGGCATCAAGGTAATCACTGTTCAAATCAATGCATACATTAAAATCAACAATTGCACCATTGTAATCTTTAAGCATAAATTTGTTGTATCCTCGCTGAAAATATGCCGGAATGTAAGTGCTATTTGAATTTAATGCCAGATCACAATAAGCGATGGCTTTCTTATATTCCTTTTGTTGAGTTGCCACTAAAGCGGCTTTAAGGTAATCAGTTGCTTTTTGAGTTAAGGAAAAACCCGAAAGTACAATGAAAAACAATAAAGGTAACAACGCTTTTTTCATGATATGTGGTTTGAGCAAAAGAAGTTGAAGGATTTTCGTTATTTTCTTCTAGTCAACAATCTAATGAATGATGGGTTTATTGACATGCTATTTTTATTGACGTTTAAATTTCAATAAAGTTACAATCAGCGCGGTTAGGTTTGCAATTTCAATGTAACTTGCGACTTGTTTTTTTTAGGGTTAAAATTAACTAATGTAGTTGAAAATCAAGATATAAGTGAGTGATTTTTCGAATAAAAGTAGTAATGAAAAGAATTCCATGCCAAAGTTGCTATTTAAAAAGATAGGAATTTTCTTTAGGCGGTTAATTTTTCTTCCATCTTTTGCGTCAAAATGGTGGCAAAAAGCTTTATTCAGAATTACCCAATTTATATTGGCAATTGTCCTGATTATAATTGCAATAGATCTGAACTTTCTATGGCTCTTTGGGCAATCTCCTGATATAATGGATCTTAGGGATCCTGAAATTAGTATTGCTTCGGAATTGTACGCATCAGATAATTCACTGATTGGCAGGTATTATATTGAAAATCGCAGTCCCATTGAATACAAGGATCTTTCACCTGTTTTAATAAACACATTATTGGCCGCGGAAGATATACGATTTTTCAAGCATAATGGTATTGATATCAAGGCAACCATTGCTGCTCTAGTTAGCACCATACAAGGTGAAAAGAGGGGAGGGAGTACCATAACTCAGCAACTGGTTAAAAATCTCTATAAAACTCGTCATAAGAATAAAAAAGGGCTCTTGGGGCAAGTTCGCGGGATTAGTATACTTATTGATAAATCAAAGGAATGGATAAATGCAATTAAACTGGAGTTCTTTTACTCTAAAGAAGAAATTCTATCACTGTATTTAAATACAGTCGATTTCGGGAGCCATTCATTTGGAATAAAATCAGCTTCAAGAACATTCTTCAATAAGTTGCCTGCAGAACTTAATGTAGAGGAAGCATCTTTAATAATTGGCTTACTAAAAGCCCCAACATACTACAGCCCAATTTCAAACAAAGAAAATGCACTGCGTCGCAGAAATAGCATTATTGCCCAAATGAGCAAGTATGGCTTTTTAACAAAATCAGCTGCTGATTCAATACAAAAGATGCCAATAAAGTTGAATTATCGACAGACACTACCAGAAGCTGCTGATGCAACTTATTTCAAGGATGCTGTAGCCAGAGATTTACAGGAATGGAGCAAAGAAACAGGATATGACATTTTTACTGACGGATTGAAGATATATACTACCATAGATCCTAAGCTGCAGGAATATGCTGAACAAGCTGTTGCTTCGCACATGAAAAGGCTTCAGAAAAAGTTTTTTGAACATTGGAAAGGCGAGAATCCATGGATTGATAGTAAGGGGAATGAAATAAAAGGATTTATTGATGATTTGGTATATGAAACCGGCACCTATAGAGCGCTTAGGGAGAAATATAGGGATGAACCCGATTCAGTTGATTATTATTTGAATATACCGCATAAGATGTCTGTTTTTACCTGGGAAGGAGCTACAGATACATTATTGAGTGTAATAGATTCTATTAAATACTACAGACACCTCTTAAATACTGGCTTTGTGAGTATTGATCCCCATAATAGCCATGTAAAAGCTTGGGTTGGTGGTATCAATTACAGGTATTTCAAGTATGACCATATTAGTCAGGCAAAGCGACAGCCCGGTTCTTTGTTTAAAGCATTTGTTTATGCTGCTGCCTTTGAACAGGGGTTGGGACCATGTGACCGTCGCGTGGATTCTCCAGTTACAATTGATTATACTGAGAGAGGAGAAAAGAAAACATGGACACCGCATAATGCAAATTGGGAATTTTCATGGAATAATGTTTCGCTTAAGAATGCCTTCGCTCGTTCAATAAATTCTATTGCGGTGCAGCTTACTAAGGAAATCGGATGGGATAAGGTTATTGAAATTGCACATAGGATGGGTATAGAATCGGAACTTCAAAATGTACCTTCTGTTTGTCTTGGTTCAAGTGATGTGAACCTTTTAGAGCTTGTCAATGCTTATTGTGTCTTTTTAAATGATGGGTTGTTGAATGAACCGGTCTTAGTTACAAAAATCACCAATAATGAAGGTAAAATACTC
>JAEYXG010000164.1 GCA_023428585.1 Bacteroidota bacterium | reverse complement strand
ACGGTACTCTATACCTTGATGATATAGATGATATTCCTTATGATTTACAGGTTAAGCTATTACGTGTGCTTGAAGAGGGTGAATTAGAACGCGTGGGTGGAACAGAAACCATTAAGGTTGATGTCAGGGTGATTGCTTCAACAAAGAAGAATCTTAAAGACATGGTTGCCGATGGGAAGTTCAGGGAAGATTTATTTTATAGGCTTAATGTTTTCCCAATCAATCTTCCGCCATTACGCGAAAGACCTGGTGATATAGAATTGTTGGCACGACATTTTGTAAACGAGTTTTCTGACGGCTCAAAAATGGTAATTGAAGAGGATGCCATTGAATTATTGAAGCGATATCCCTTTCATGGAAATGTAAGGGAAATAAAGAACCTGATGGAGCGACTAGTCTTGCTGGCACAGGATGGGGTAATCACTAAAAATCTGCTCCCTTTGGAAGTTCGCTTTCCAGGTAAACCACATAATTGCTTTTACTTTGGGAATAAAGCACTGGATGAGATTATCAAGGAAGTTGAAACCAATGCAATTCGTGATGCATTGCTCCGATCAGGTGGCAATAAGGCAAAGGCTGCAACTATCCTACAAGTACCTGCATCAACACTTAAATCGAGAATTGAAAAATTAGGTATAGAGGATAATTGAGTTGTCTATCGTACAATCAATCACTATAAATTTCCTTCAATTATAATCCGTTGAGATGACGGTTTTTCGTCGATTTCGACGAGATTTCGTCGATTTCCTATCTGTCAGAGCGGGAAAGAACAACTCACTGGAATTTACATATATTTGATCTGAAAGGCATTACAGAACCTTTGAGTTGAATTTAATCTTTTATGGTCTGTTTTTTGACTATACCGGTGAAAAATAACAATTAAGAATTTAATAAACCGGAATAAACTAAAACTGATTAAAATGAAAAGAATCACTCAAATTCTTACAATTCTGTTGATAGGCCTGGCATTGCCTTTCATGGCCAAAGCCCAGCATACATACCAGATAAAATCACACAGCCTGATAGTTTCAGGAACCTCCAATCTGCATGATTGGACAGCTAATGTTGAAAAGGTAAACGGCAACTTTAAAGTGAAGGTTGACGACAGTAAGATTATTGCAGTAAGTGCATTTGAATTGAAAGTAGATGCAACTTCATTAAAGGGATCCAAAGGTGGCATAATGAATTCAAAGATCATTGATGCGCTTGATGCAAAGAAATATCCTTCAATTACATTCAAATCAGGCGGTGGCAATGTGATTGAGAAATCCGGCACTTACAAGGTTACTTCCAATGGTGTTCTTACTATTGCAGGAAAATCACAAAATATCAGCCTAGATGCTTCAGGCAAAATACTACCTAACGGTGATCTGGAATTCACCGGTACCAAGAAACTGAAAATGACCGACTACAACATTGATCCTCCCACAGCTATGCTAGGAACCATGACTACGGGTGATGAGATTACCCTAACATTTAAAATAGTATTGAAAACAGTTTGATAAAAATCAATTAATCCACACAATAAATAACTCCAGTATGAATATTAAAAATAGCTTGGCAATTGCCGCTTTGGCATTATTTACGCTCACCGGTTACACACAGAACATTAACTTCTCAAAGCCCTCAGATCAAAGGGGTGTCAATAAATTTGAAACCTCAAAATATGATACAGTTCCCTTTGACGGATTAAAAGTAAAGATAGGTGGAGCTTTTACACAACAATATCAGGCATTAAGCCATAGTAATACGGCAAATCCCAAACTTGATACAATTGCCGGAAAGCCCTATGATTTAAATAAGTTATACCCTCTTGCTCCCGGCTTCAATCTGGCAACAGCCAACTTGCGTATTGATATACAGTTAGAGGATGGTATTCGCTTAACTCTTGAAAACTATATGTCATCACGCCACCACTCAGAATTCTGGGTAAAGGGAGGTTACGTGCAGGTTGATAAACTACCAATGTTTGGAAATCCTGAATGGTTCTCAAAATATGTTACTGTAAAACTCGGTCACTTTGGCATTAACTATGGTGATCAGCAATTCCGTAGAAGTGATAATGGCAACACTATTCATAATGCCTTTGTTGGGAACTACATACTTGATGCCTTTGCCACTGAAATTGGTGCTGAGGTATATGTTTATCCTTCAGATGGATTGTTTGTTATGGCCGGCTTAACAAGTGGCCTTCTCAACGGTGACGTTAAAGAAGCATACCTGCCTGATGGAGAAGTACTGAAGAAGAATCCTTCTATCCTGTTAAAGGCAGGTTATGACAAGCAACTTACTGAAGATCTGCGTTTCAGATTAACGGGAAGCTTATACACAAATCCGGGAACTACCAGGAACACCCTCTATGCCGGTGACAGAACAGGTTCACGATACTATATGGTTGCCGAACCTGAAGGAAGCGTATCAAATGGTGCTTATGTTGCTTCAGCTTCATCTGCACAATTCACATCAGGTCGCCTGAATCCAAATCTTACCAAAAAAGTTACATCAGTCTCCATTAATCCTTTTATAAAATACAAAGGACTTGAGCTTTTTGGTACGTATGAAATAGCCGGTGGGTCAGAAGGATCAACCGTGGCAGTTCCGGAACCTGAAACACGCAAATTTACTCAACTTGCAGGTGAAGTTGTTTATCGCTTCCTACCCAGGGAACAAGTTTTCGTTGGTGCACGCTATAATTCAGTATCAGGACAACTCCAGGGATATACGGAAGATATTTCCATCAATCGCTCACAGATCTCTCTTGGTTGGTATACAACCCGTAATTTATTGGTTAAACTCGAGTATGTTTCACAGAAGTATAATGATTTCAAGGCATCGGATTATAGGAATGGGCTGGAATTCAATGGTGTAATGGTTGAAGCAGCTATTGCATTCTAATTTAACTGAAGGAGAGTCCTTTACACTGTAAAGGCTCTCCTTTTAATACCCAATTACCATGTTAGTAAATATAATTCTCTTATTCCTCATGAACCTGATGCCCACCGGCACCATAAATCCACCGGGTAGCAGCAGCAAGATTAGTTATTCCATCAGGGAAAAAAGTTCACTAACTCTTGCGGGCTCCAGCAATGTCAATAAGTTTGAATGCACCACTTATGATTACTTCTCAAATGGATTTATATTCATTCAGCCAGAAGAGGATGGGAATTATGTGAAATTTACGAATGCCGTATTAAGCATTGATATTAAATCGTTCGATTGCAAAAACCCGATACTCAATAAAGATTTTTACAACACGCTCAATGCGAGGGAGACCCCTTCCATTGATGTAGAATTGCTAAATGCTGTTTCCCTTACACGAGGGAAGATTCTCCAGTCAACCAACGGAAAGTTTTTAGCTGATGTAGCTATAAGTCTGAATGGAACCAGTAAAGCTGATCAACTTATTGTGACCTGGGAGAAAGTAGGGCATAATCTTTATAGATTCATTGGTGAGAAAAAGATTCTGATGTCGGATTTCGATATTGTAACACCAGTTGCAGCTCTAGGCTTGATCAAAGTTCATGATGATATACTAATCCGCTTTGATCTTTATATTCAAGCCGGTAAAAAGCTTTTTTAAAGACTTTCTCCAAAAAAATAATCAGTCGGGCTATTTTATTAATGTTAAGCAACTTGTGCCACTCATTTGCTGCATTAACAATTTACCATTAGCTTTGCGCCCCCAATGACTGATCTCAAAACACCGGGTTATAACAGGATCTGGACTATCTCCTATCCTATAATACTAAGCCTAATTGCACAGAATGCCGTTAATGTAACTGACACAGCATTTCTAGGGCGGGTAGGCGAAGTAGAGCTAGGGGCATCAGCAATTGCCGGATTATTTTACATCTCTCTTTTCATGCTTGGCTTTGGCTTTAGTATTGGTGGGCAAATCCTTATTGCACGCCGTAACGGTGAAAAGAACTATAGTGAAATAGGTCGTATAACTGACAATAGCATATACTTCCTTATGAGCCTGGCTCTGGTACTTTTTATGCTGATCTTTTTCTTTGCTCCACAGATACTTAAATCATTGATTGCCTCTGATGATATTTATAATGCCAGTGTTGATTTCCTTAAGTATCGAATCTATGGTATCTTCTTTGCCTTTGGGAATGTTCTGTTAAGGGCATTTTACATTGGAACAACCAGCACACGGGTGTTGACATATAATGCGATAATACTTGCAGGAACAAATATATTTCTTGACTATTGTCTTATTTTCGGGAATTTCGGTTTCCCTGAAATGGGAATTAAGGGTGCTGCCCTTGCATCAGCCATTGCAGAAGCTGTTTCTGCATTATTCTTTTTTACCTATACAATAAAGGTGGTTGATCTTAAAAAGTATAACCTTTTTCGGTTTGGTACCCTTGATTGGAAGATCATCAAAACGACCTTTAACATTTCGATTTTTGTGATGCTTCAAACTTTCCTTTCACTGGCAGCATGGTTTGTATTTTTTATGATCATTGAGAAAATGGGTGAACGACCACTGGCAGTTTCAAATATTATCAGAAGTATATACATCGTTCTGTTGATTCCGGTATTTGCATTTGGATCAGCCACAAGTTCATTGGTGGGCAATCTGATTGGTGAAGGCCATAGCAATAAGGTGATACCGGTAATTGTTAAAGTTTCCAAGCTTAATTTCCTCATAATAGCTGTTATTGTTGGTATTGCAATCTTTATTCCCAGGTTGATAATATCAGTTTATACCAATGATTCATCCCTGGTCAATGATACATTACCGGTATTATATGTGGTTATGACCGCAGTAACTCTTTTTTCATTCTCAAATATCCTGTTTAATGGAGTTTCAGGCACTGCGCGTACTGAGGTTGCACTCATTATTGAAGTGTTGACTATTGGCATCTACTTGGTTGTCACCTATTTGCTCACAGCTGTATTTCATCTTCCAATACATTTGGTCTGGACTACTGAAATAGTATATTTCCTTATCATTGGGCTTCTTTCATACCTCTATCTTAAATCAGGGCATTGGAAGCTTAATAAGAGTCTTTTCTAAAATTCTTTATATTTGTACTATGACAAGGTTATCGGTAGTCATCATCACTCTGAATGAAGAGAAGAATATTGAACGGTGTCTCCGGTCAGTTGAAGGATTGACTGACGACATAGTTGTAGTTGACAGTGGTTCTGATGACCTTACTGCCTCAATCTGTCATTCATTCGGTGTACGTTTTCATACAAAGGAATGGGCAGGATACTCTGAAGCTAAAAATTATGCAAATAGTCTTGCCAAATACCCATTGATACTGTCATTGGATGCAGATGAAGCGCTTTCAGATGAGCTGAAGAATAGTATACATGAGGTATTGGTCAATCAAAAAGCTTCAGCTTACAGTATGAACCGTTGCACCAATTATTGTGGCAAATGGATAAAGCACGGAGGTTGGTATCCTGACAGGAAAATCCGTCTCTTCAATTATGATGAGGGATCATGGAGCGGATCACTTATTCATGAAGCAATTATGCTTAAAAATGGAGCTCCTGTTGAGCATTTAAAAGGCGATTTGCTGCACTATTCCTATCATTCGATAGCTGACCATGTAGCACAGGCAAATCGATTTACAGATCTCACAGCTCAGAAAGCCTTCAGTGATAATAAGAGAAGCACCTTAATGCATATTTTATTTAACCCGGTAATCAAGTTCAAGAAAGACTATTTTCTCAAGGCCGGTTTTCTGGATGGTTATTACGGATTTGTAATCTGCAGTATTTCTGCTTTTGCCACCTTCCTGAAATATGTAAAACTTCGTCAGCTCATTAAACGGTCAAAAGGCAAAGGTCAATGAATTTTAAACATATCCTAATCAGCCGAACAGATAGCATCGGAGATGTGATACTGACATTGCCATTGGCAGGATTGCTCAGAAAACGATTTCCCCATGCAAGAATCAGTTTTCTGGGGATGCCTTACACACGTGATATCATTGAGTCATGCCGTCATATTGATACTTTTGTTGATTGGCGAACCATTAAAGAACAGCCGGAGGTAGATTCTCTTAGGCAATTCAAGGAGCTGAAAGCTGATATCATTCTTCATGTTTTCCCACGGAAAGAGATTGCCCGACTAGCCTATAAAGCAGGAATACCAAAACGACTTGGAACAACAGGTCGTTTATACAACTGGCTATATTGTAATATGCTTGTGCCAATTTCCAGAAGGAATTCTGACCTTCATGAGGCTATATTAAACTTGAAGCTAACTGAAAAAATTCATGGATATACTATCTTAGAGAAGGTAGTAATTGATAAACCTGATTTCAAGAAATCCCTATTATCTGATAAACTTGCCAATCAAATATCACATAAAAAGAGATCTTTCCATGGTTCAACTGAGTCAAAGGATCCTTTTGATAAAATAAGTATAGATACAATCACATCCTTATTCGGATTTTCAGCTAAACCATCAAAGGATATTACCTTTGAAGGACTCATCAAACCTGAAGATTTGAATATTATTCTT
This sequence comes from Bacteroidota bacterium, assembly GCA_023428585.1. GTDB lineage: Bacteria > Bacteroidota > Bacteroidia > Bacteroidales > Lentimicrobiaceae > Lentimicrobium. The sequence continues at coordinate 2,717 of JAEYXG010000164.1, read as the reverse complement.
CATCCCCGCTCAAAGGGCAGCGCTCGTGAATGGGGCTTGAGTAATTACGCTCAACTTGCCCGGCAGTTATCATCGGAGAACAATAATGCAAAAGAACAGAAAGTTAGGATTTTTATTACCGGAACACGGGCTGAAGGAGATATGCTGCGCAAGGAGGGATTCTTTGACATGGCGGGTGATGTAATGGATGTAACCGGGAAGTTTAGTCTTGCAGAGTTTATCCAGTTCATCCATTGTTCAGATGCCCTTATTGCCGGATCAACCGGTCCGCTTCATATAGCTGCAGCCTTAGGGAAAATTGCCCTGGGCTTGTTTCCGCCAATTAAGCCTATGCACCCTGGTAGATGGGCTCCATTAGGAGAAAGAGCGGGTTTTATAGTGGCAGATAAGGAATGCAGCAGGTGCAGGAAATTAGGTACTTGTGAATGTATGCAACTAATTACCATTGACCAGGTTCAACAAAAGCTCGAAACCATGGTTTTACATTTTAATTTAAAAAGCAACTTGGATGAAACCAACCGGTAAAGAATGGTTTGTAATAGTGAACCCAAATGCCGGAAGGCGAAAGGGCGAAAAGGACTGGCTGGAAATTGCCAGGTTACTTACCGAAGCCGGACTTGAATTCACCTGTGTATTTACCGATGCCCCCAATCATGCGGTTAAACTTGCCCGTAAATATATTGATGCAGGTTTCAGAAAAATTCTGGTGGTAGGTGGCGATGGAACACTCAATGAAGTAATCAATGGTATTTTCAGGCAACATCGATATGCCCCTGACGAAATCCTGATTGGCATGATCTCCGTTGGCACCGGAAATGACTGGGGAAGAACTTTCAATATTCCTATGGGTTACAAAGAAGCTATTGATGTGTTGGTAAAAGAAAATACTTTCCGCCAGGATATTGGGAAAGTCACCTATAATTCAAATGATAAAACCCATACACGCTATTTTATCAACATGGCTGGATTGGGTTTTGATGCTCTTGTTGCCAAAAAAACCAATCAACAAAAAGCAAGCGGAAAAGGCGGACCACTCTCCTATTTGGTTAATCTGCTAACAAGTCTTATTGTCCATAAATCCGTTGATACCAGTCTGGTTATTGATGGAAAACCGGTAGTTGAAGACATTTTCAGCATGAGTGTTGCAATCTGTCAGTATAACGGCGGAGGAATGAAGCAGGCACCCGACGCTGTGCCCGATGATGGATTGTTTGATATTACTTTGATAACCAAGGTAACACGTATGACTGTACTGCGAAATGTGGCTAAATTATATGATGGTTCTTTCGTAAAACTTAGCCAGGTTAAGCAATTCAGAGGACAGACTGTTCACATTGAATCAAATCCTGCACTCTATCTGGAAACCGATGGTGAATCATTGGGACATACTCCAATGCTATTTGAGATTATGCCTCGTTGTGTTACAATCATAACAGGGAAAACTGAAAGCTGAAGATATATATTAAATGGCCGGTATTTACATTCATATTCCTTATTGCCGTCAGAAATGCAGTTACTGTAATTTCTTTTCCGTGGTTTCACGCAAGAGTGTTCCTGAGATGGTGCAGGCAATATGCATGGAGATTCAGATACGCTCAACTGGAGAAGTAAAATCACCGATTGCAGCCGAAATAGACAAGCTGGTCAATATCAAACATCCGGTTGACACAATTTACCTGGGTGGCGGAACACCTTCATTACTCGATATATCTCTTTTACTGAAACTCTTTGAAACGATTTATCATTATTATGAGGTTTCTGAAGAGGCTGAGATTACGCTTGAAGCCAATCCTGATGATATTACTCCTGAAAATCTATATGCCTGGAGACAGTTGGGGATAAACAGGCTCAGCATTGGTATACAATCATTCAGACCAGCCGATCTTGAGTACCTGAACAGGGTTCATACCGCACAAAAAGCAATGGACAGTATTCTGCTGGCAAGAAAATATGGATTTCCTGATCTCACCATCGATTTGATTTATGGTATCCCTACCCTTACTAATGAACAGTGGTTGGAAAATTTACAACAATTCACTGATCTTTCCATTCCCCACCTTTCAGCCTATTCACTTACCGTGGAGCCACGTACCCCCTTGTTTCAGATGATAGAAAAAGGAAAAGTAAAGCCGGTAGATGAAAAACAATCTACAGAACAATTTGAGATACTGATGCAGTTTATGCAGCAACACAACTACCTTCATTATGAGATCTCAAATTTTTGCTTACCGGGCCATTTTGCAAGGCATAACCTGTCGTACTGGAAAGGTATAAATTATACAGGTTTCGGACCTTCAGCTCATTCTTTCAATGGAACAACACGACAATGGAATGTATCATCTATAAACGAGTATCTCGAAGCAATTAAACAGGGGGTTATACCGGCAGAAGAGGAACTGCTCACCCGCAACAACAAGTTCAATGAAACTGTAATGACCGGATTGCGAACCATGTGGGGATGTGATATCCGGGAAATAAAGAAACATTTTGGTTTGGAGTATGAGCAATACTTTATTTCCCAAACGCAGAAATGGATCAATCAATCATTGATGCAGAAAGAAGGCAACATATTCACCCTCACCAATAAGGGTAAATTACTAGCCGATGGTATTGCCTCTGACTTGTTCTATATCTGAGGAACAGACTAAGATCATACTTTACAACACTATTCTAAGTACCACCGGCTGATGATCAGCTTCACGATATCCAGTAGGTAT
>JAEYXG010000126.1 GCA_023428585.1 Bacteroidota bacterium | reverse complement strand
TCCCTTGATAATTAAAAGCTACGATCAAAATTTGGTTTACTTATAACTAACCTGTTGACCAATAGTAAAATTGGCACGTTTTTTATGTTTCCAGGTTACACATTCAATTAATGTTGTTTGATTTATTTTATTATGTAAGTTTGTACTACACAATAATACCTAAAAAAGATGCCAGTCCTAGTTGGAAAAAAAGCGCCCCTTTTTGAAGCTGATGCAGTTATCAACGGCGAAGAGATCGTTGAAAAATTTTCCCTTAGCCAGTATATAGGGAAAAAACATGTGGTCTTTTTCTTTTATCACCTGGATTTTACACTCGTAAGTCCAACAGAAATAATGGCATTCCAGAATAAACTGGAAGAATTCGAAAACCGTAATGTTGCTGTTGTTGGTTGCTCCGTTGAGTCTGCTCATTCACATCATGCATGGTTGCAGATTGACCCCTCGAACGGAGGTATTAAAGGTGTTACATTTCCATTGGTATCTGATCTTTCAAAAACTATTGCCGAGAATTATAATATGATGGCCGGCACTTATGAATATGATGATGAAGATGAACGCCTGGACTTTGATGGCGACCCTGTGTCATACGGGGGGTTATTCATTATCGACAAACAAGGGATTGTCAGACATCAGGTAGTGAACGACTTGCCTCTCGGAAGAAGTGTTAAAGAGACGCTTCGTATGATCGATGCTCTACAGTATTATGAAGAAACAGGCGAAATAACACCAGCCGACTGGGTAAAGATGTAATTTATTCTAGTTCCGGAATTTCATCAATATTAAAGGTGATTGGTCGATCGGCTGCAAAATCATAAAGGGTTAATTTTCTTATTTCAAAGTAACTACCCCAAAAAGTTGATAAAGCTGAAATATAACTCTGTTGTGCATTGTCCTTTTCTGTCTGCGCAATATTAAGATCAGTAATACCAATTTTCCCAATATAATAGCGTTGTTTGGTAACTTCATATCTTTTTAATGCGACAGTATCACTTTTTGCAGCAATAGCAAACTGTGTAGGTTGCATATTGAACTTCATCACCTTGATAAAAACTTCCTGGTCAAAATCTATCCTGCTTTGCTGTATAGAGGTTCTCTCCAATTCCAACTGTGATTCAGCCAGTTTTACTTTGCCTTTACCGGCACCCCAATCTAGTATAGGTACATTGATTCCAATTGACAACTGCTGCAATTCATTGGGGTCCAGGTACACATCTTTCAATTGGGAATAGATTGGTTTGCTTCGTAAACCATAGGCAGCATTCAGCATTGCACTAAATCTATTCTCACTCTTTGCCATATTAACCCCGCTCTCAGCTTCAATCATTCTGCGCTCAAATTCAAGTGATTCAGATCTACTATCTCTCGCATAAGCAATGGCTACCTGCGCGTCTATTGGTTTAAATTGAGGAGGATGAGGTGCTACTAATAGTAGATTAGGATCCTCAGGTATCCTTAAATAAGAGAATAGATTGAACCTGCTTACATTGATGTCCAATTTAGCCTGTTCCACAGCGGCCTTAGCATTCAGTAAGCTCAATTCAATCTGTAAGAGTTCATTTTCAGCAATGGTGCCTATATTAAATCTACCTCTTGCTATTTGATACAAAGTATCATTATTAGCCAAGTTGGTCATTTGAATTTTAAGCCTAATCTGAGCATTTAACAAACCAAAAAACACATTAGAAGCATTTATTCTTATTTGCTCAACCTGTTCAAGGTAACGTCGTTGAGCTTCATTGTACTGCAATGGCTCTATCTTTTTCCTCCATCTGAATTCATTAAAGCCAAAAAGAGGTTGCGTAAGTTCAATATTAATGGGAACGGAAGAATATGAAGTTGTTTCAGGGTCTGCAAATACATCTAACCTTTGTAATCCTGACCTAAGTGATACTCTACCACCCGTTAAACCAATGTTCTTGGATAGTGACATATCGACAGAATACTGACTATAATTAACTGGTATAAACCTATCACCTTCCTGTGAAACAATAACATCTTTCGACAGACTGGGAAGCACACCCGCCACAGATAGATGAGGCATAAGTTCGGCTTTGTAATTTCTATACTCCCAATAGTTGCTCCTGAAATGATGCATTGCTGTAAGCGCATCAGGTGATTGCCTTAATGCAATCTTAACAGCCTCATCAAGTGTCAACATACCTCCAACCTGTCCAAAAACTCGCAAAGTGAGAAGTGTTAACAACAAAATAGAACCATTAATACAAATAAGTTTAATTCTAATTCTTTGAATACTCTTTAATAAATTCATTCCATTGGATTTTTAGAGCTGATTATTCATATCGTAAAGATGTAACCGGATCCTGAAGTGCCGCTTTTCTAGCCGGCATATAACCAAATGCAATACCAACAGATGCTGATACTCCAAAAGATATTAATATGGAGGTGATTGAAACAATAGTGAGTATTCCGGTAACTCCAGTGATTATTCTGGCAAGTGCCAAACCAAGCAATATTCCAATAATACCACCGGTAAGACTAATCATGGTTGCTTCACTCAAAAACTGAAATATAATATCCTTGCGTGTTGCTCCGGTAGCCATCCTTATACCTATCTCCTTTGTGCGCTCCATAACTGATGCAAGCATTATGTTCATAATGCCAATTCCTCCCACAATTAATGATATGCTTGCAATAGCTCCTAAAACAATATTGAAAATATCTTTGGTCCTTTGCTCTTGTTTAAGCAATAATTCCGGTACTTGAACTACGAAATCATCTACACCTGAATGTCTTCTTGATAACATTCTTTTTATAATCTCGGTAGTCTGGTTTATCTGGGCTGTTTCCTTAACCTGTACCACAATCTTGTCTATCTGATTTATCTGATCAGAACTTTCTGCTCCTGAAGTTCCAAATGACATCATAGCATCGCCCATAAACACTGTAGCACTCTCTCCTCCCCTCACCATTGCTTGTGTAATCACACTACGATCACGATATCTGAGCAAGAGTGTTTGAATTGGTGCATAAACTTGATTATTATAATCGCTTATACCCATGTTTTCAGATAATTCTGCTGAGACAGCCCTACTTTGAAGTACCCCAACAACTTTCAACCAGACAGATCCGCATTTGACATGACGTCCTATAGGATCACTCTTTGGAAAAAGCTTGTTTTTAATGCTGGCGCCCAGAATACAAACAGCCTTTCCTTCAACCATTTGCTCCTCATTAAACATTTCGCCCTTTTCAAGTTCCAAATTGAAAACCTCAAAGAAATCAGGGGTAACACCACTGACTTTTCCGTAAGTATTAACGCCTTCGGATATAATTGCTGCTTCATAAATTACCTCAGGACTAACACGGCTTACTGAAGGAATAACCTCAGCAATACTATATGCATCACTTAATGATAATCCGGGTGAAAATTTCTCTGTTGCCTGTTTCCCCTCCTCTTCCTTACCATTATCTCCTGATTTGTTTGATTCAACTTTTGGCATAATAATAATATTATTAACACCCACAAGTTTCATCTGATCCAGAATTTCCTGTTTTGCCCCACTGCCAATAGCAAGCATGGCAATCACTGCAGCCACTCCAAAGATTATTCCCAATGCTGTGAGTATAGACCTGAATTTATTTGCAACTACAGCTTCAAAAGCTATAGTTAGTATATATAATCGCCGTTCCAAATATCAACATGTTAAATTTTGACTAAATATATTAAACGGAAAAGGTCATCATTCCTTTTTCCCGCTCAGCCTTATAAGCTTCCACTCAGATGCCTTATCAGGGGGTGACAAATATATCTCATCACCTTCTTTTAATCCTTCCTTAACTACTATCTGGTTCTCATTGGTTGCGCCTGTCCTGATCTGCTGCTTCGTTCGATGATCAACCCTATAAACATACGTTATTGTATCAGAATTGTGAACACATTCAATAGGTACATACAATACCTTTGGGATCACAGAGGTATTAATGATATTCTTTGTGGTCATTGCAGGGCGCAGAATACTGTCGTATTCATGTACTTTAATGATTACTTCAAATACTTTAGCATTCGAGTTTCGCATCTGCTCGCCAATATTTGCCACTTCGGTTACGGTACCGGTGTATCTCCTTTCAGGAAAAGCATCAACACTAATGTGAACCTTCTGTCCGGTCTTTACTTTGCTTATGTCTATCTCATTAACGTAGGTCTTAGATATCATCTCTTTAAGGTTAGGAAGTGTAGCAACTACATTTTCCCATGACCCCATTGTTGAGCCTACACCCAGCTTTGATCCATCCCAGTTTCTTTTATAAATCACCATCCCCGCCTTTGGAGCTGTAACTGTAAAGCCACCCAGCACTTCCCTTATCTGCTCTAAACGTCTTTGGGCCTGAGTGTACGAAGCCGATACTTCCTGCATATTAGCATTGGCTTTATCTAACCTTAATTTATAATTCTTAGCAGCCTGTTGAAAGGATCGTTCAGCTTTTTCAAGATCAATCTTTGCTTGTCGTTGGGTTGCCGGTGGCTCATAAATTGACTGCTCTACAGTAATATTTCTTTCTTCCAATGCGTATTTGAGATTTATAAGCTCCTCACGGGCGGCTCTCAAATCCATGGAAGTATCAAGCTTTGTCTTTATATATTGTGATTCAAGTTTCTCTAATTCACTTTCAAGGTCCTTCATTCTATTTGTTATCTCTGCCCTGTCAAGTGTCGCAACATACTGCCCTGAGTCAACCAACGTTCCTTCAGGCACAATATCACTAATCTGCACCTGCCATATCCTAACTTCACGCATGCCAGCCGGCCCCATGATGTTCTCTGAATCTTTAGCTTCGAGTTCTCCGCTTGTTGTAACATCAATCTTAAAATCGCCATAAGCCACCTTCGCGATAATGGCATTCTCTGTCTTCTTGTTTCTTGTGAAGTAATACGATGAACCTGTTATTACAATTGCAATCAGAATGACGATAATCCAGAATCGTCGACCGTTGGAGAAAAGAGCCATAGGAATTTCTTATTTTAGAACTTTAAGTAATACTTAGTGCTTTAACGACAAATTTATTACTTTATTGGGATATTCTGCATATAAATGATGAATGTGTATTATCTGATGATAGAATTCACACTAAAAGAACTTCAATCAGAACAATTCCCTACTTTATTGTAAGATGCGAGTCGAGTAGTTTATCAACAATTGCCTTAACTGTTATTCCTTCTGCTTCAGCTTTGTAGTTACGAACAATTCGATGTCGGAGTATATTAGTAGCAACTGCTTGGACATCTTCAATATCAGGAGAATACTTTCCATTCAGTGCTGCATGGCATTTAGCGCCTATTATAAGGTATTGTGAAGCTCTTGGTCCCGCTCCCCAAGTAATATACTTATTTGCCCAATCATGTGCATTCTGTGTTCCAGGTCGTGTTCGAGCCGCCACTGTAACAGCATATTGATATACATTGTCGGGTACTGGTATTCTTCTAACTAAATTCTGGTAAAATAGTATTTCTTCCGTTGAAAGGACTATGTTGGTGGTACTGACTTTTTCTGAAGTGGTATTTTTAACCACTGAAATCTCTTGTTCATAAGTGGGATAATCAAGCCATATATTCAGCATGAACCTGTCAAGCTGTGCTTCCGGAAGCGGATAGGTACCTTCTTGCTCAATTGGATTCTGAGTAGCCAGAACAAAAAATGGCTCACCAAGCTGATGGCTTTCACCAGCAACAGTTACAGCCTTTTCCTGCATAGCTTCCAATAAGGCTGACTGTGTCTTTGGAGGAGTTCTGTTAATCTCGTCAGCAAGGATAATATTGGCAAATATTGGCCCCTTAAGAAAGCGGAACCGCCTATTCTCATCCAATATTTCTGTTCCCAATATATCAGAAGGCATCAAGTCAGGTGTAAACTGAATACGGCTATACGTCAAACCAAGTGATTTTGCTATCGTATTAACCAATAAGGTCTTCGCAAGTCCCGGCACGCCTACAAGCAGAGCATGACCTCTACTGAAGATGCATATTAATACATCTTTCACAACATCATCTTGACCAACAATAACTTTGCTGATCTCACTTGTTAGTTGTTTATATTTATTGACGAATGAGTCGACTGCTTCAACATCTGATTTAAAAGTGATCATTTCGAATAAATTATTAACGGATGAATAAAAAGCACTACTGACAGGCTTATTGGCAATATGTTCAGAGTCATTCTGATAAAATTGTTAATTTACTGTCTATTTCACTTCCCAATCATGCATAAACGTGCAATCCTGATAGGCTTCACTGATTCTGAAGTATGTCTTTGAAATTTTATCACTAAGCCACTTGTCAATTACTTCACCTTTCTTTTTGTTAAGTGCCCATTCCTGAATTTCATTGTAGTCTTCCTTAAGGTTAGCTCTGTGGGGTATGGTTTGATTGGCAAGGTAAAGTAATTGGAGTGTCTGTTTCCCCTCGTCATTAAGCAAAGCAATTGGACGGGAAACTTCACCCGTTTTGAGTTTTTCAACCACACTTTGCACCTTGGGATCGAGCTGTGCTGCAGGGAATCTTGTATTTCCGGAATTGGGATTGACTATCAACCCTCCATTGATCTTTCCCGGATCATCCGAATACTTTAATGCTGCTTCTTCAAATGTCAACTTTTTATCTCTAATTAACACTGACAAGCTATCAAGAAGCTTTGATGCCTTATTGATCTCTTCCTCTGATACTTTAGGCATCAGCAAGATATGGCGCGTATTTATCTGCTCACCCCTTCTCTCTATTAATTGGATGATGTGATAACCTGCCTTGGTTTTAATTATGTCAGATATCTCACCTCTCTTGAGTTGAAAAGAAGCTGCTTCATACTCAGGATATAGTTGCCCACGACCAACGAAACCGATTTCACCACCTTTCTTTGAGGAGCCGGGGTCTTCAGAATAAAGCACAGCCAGAGCATTAAAATTTTCACCGTTAAGTATTCTTTCACGCAATGCTTTAAGACGATCACGCGTTGCCTCCATCTCTTCTTTGCTAATCGCAGGCTCTTTAACAATCCTACCTATTTCATACTCCTTTTCAATCATAGGTACACTATCCTTCGGCAGTTCATTGAACATTCGTCTCACTTCGGCCGGCGTTACTTTAATATCTTTTACCAAACTTTGCTGCACTTCATCAACCATCAATTGTTGCTTTACTACCGACCGAAAATCCTCTCTGATCTCGAGAAGAGATTTTTTATAAAACTTTTCCATCTTTTCCTGTGAACCGAACTGTTGTATGTAATAACGGAACCGCGCATCCATAGTTTGATTTACCATTTCATCTGTAATTGCGACACTGTCAAGCTCAGCCTGATTTAACATGAGTTTCTGAAACAGCAAGTCTTCAAATATCCTGCAACGTAATGCACGGGCATCTGCCACTGCCCCTTGCTCTCTATATTGTAGGTATTGTGTCTCGACTTCCGATGCCAGAATATAGTTTGCGCCAACTACTGCAACTACTTCATCAATAACCTGTTCTTGTGCAAAACTATGGCTAATATCTAGCAGGAGGATGAATAATAAAAGTATACTTGCAATTTTTCTCATTTTTGTAGATTTTCAGGTAATTTAGCTTCAATAGATCGTAAATTCTTTATTTCTCAGGGCTTCCTGGAATAAATCCTGTTGCATACGATCCATCAATTCAATTTTGCGTCGATTCAATAAAAGGTTTCTAATATTCTTCACTTCAAAGGACAACGGTGATACTCCTTCTTTAGTCTTGCTTTCCAATATATTTACTAGATAGACATAAAGCGAATCACTGGTTTCATAGAATTTTCGGTTTTTGAAAAAGGTCTCACGGTCATCCGTCTTTATAGGTATTTCATACAATAAATCATCGAATCTTATCCAAGTCTCATCTTCCAAATAACAGCTCAACATTGATTGCTCACAAACCTCATATAACTTTTCAACATCGCCGGCATCTTCTGATTTTAAAAGCTTTGTCACTTTATTCACTAATGCAGGTTTATTAGCTATCTCGGGTATCTTTACATACCTTACCCTGACTATATCTTCATGCAATATGAAGTCACTCTGGTTACTATTATAGAATTCTTCCACCTGAGCCATAGTGATTGCAGTGTCAAGTTTCTGCTGTATCAACTCACTCTCATAAGCATATATAACAAGGGAATTGCGGTATGATTCCACCTGTTCCTTAAAATCCTTTTGAGAGATTGATAGGTTCTTCTCAGCTTGATGCAACATTATTTGTTGCATTATCCAATTGTTGATAAACTGCTTTGTAATGGCTATGCTATCGTTGGCTGATATGCCTGGTAAGACAATATCCTTGATATCTTCCTGATAAAGATATTGACCATAGCAAACGGCTATTACTTGTCCTCGCTTACTTGTTGTAAACTTTTTACAACCAGTATTAGAATACGCAGTAATGATTAATATGAGAAGAAAGAAAGCCCTAAAATGCATTATTTTATGGATGTTAACACCTCTTCATTGACTTCAAAAGTGTATTTGGTTCTTAATTCCTTTATCCATTCCTGTTCTAGATAATCCTGAAAGTTTGCAGTAACAATTCCACGGGCTTCATTTAGTTTCTTGGGCTCCGGAGCTATCAATGAGTTGATTCTTACCAGTGTGGTCTTTCCATTTTCAATTATTTCTGACACTTCACCGGCTTTCCATTTCATATTATCCACTAGGGCATTGTCACCCTTCTCATACTTCCGACGATCAATAGAAAGCACAGTTGTGCTGTCGTTGTTTATCATTTCAAGAAGTTCAGTATCGGTAAGTCCTTTGTTTACCAATGATTTCAATTGATCAATTATCTTCTTGTCAGTAGTATTCAATGTGAATATGGAAGCATCAACCCTTTGCTCCCACAGGTAGTTGTTTTTATTCGCAGTATAATAAGCCTCCAAACCTAAGGTGTCTTTGCTGGCCTTTGACCATATTTTCTGTTCGGTAAGTTCGAATAATAATATTCCATCTCTATACTCTTTCATGAGCATTCTAAATTCCGGATATTTGCGTTCCAACTGACTATCCTCATATTCAAGAAGTTTTTGATTTACAAACGTATTATACATTCTGTCAACATATTGAGGGATGGTCTCTTTGGCACTTTGCCGCTGATTTGATTCCAACCATTGGGCAAAGTCCGACTGAGTATAGTTACGACGTCCAATGGTAAACATATTCTTATTCATTCCATTTGCTGCACTTGCTTTCCAACCACCCTTGAAGATGGTATCAGTTACAACCTTATAGAATTCATTTCTGGTTTTTAGTTTCTGAGTATACTTGTATTCTTCTTTTATACGGTTAAGCAGAGCCTCTTCACTCTTTTTCGCCCTATCACTGCGTGACAGATTTTGCTTCAGATCATTCAAATTATCTTCATAGGAACCAATCTCTTTCCTTTCAAGTAGTTTTACGATATGCCAGCCAAATGAGGATGTGAAGGGTTTTGATATCTCACCTGCTTCCTTAAGTTTTGAAACTTCCTTTATGAATTCGGGTATCATGCGGTTTGCTCCAAACCAGGGTAAAATGCCTCCTTTAGTTGCTGTAGTTTTATCTTCCGAATATTGCTTGGCCAGAAGAGAGAAATCTTCACCTTCTTTCAATTTGTTATAAACTTCCAAAGCTTTACGATCCATTTCAGCACTATCAGCAGCCGTAGCATTCGCCGGGGCTCTCATTAAAATATGAGCTACCTGAACCCTTCCCAATGCCGGCTTGCGGTCAGTAACCTTTATCAAGTGATATCCAAAGTCACTGCGTATTGGCATCGAAATCTCTCTAACTTTAGTATTATATGCACCAATTTCAAAGGGATATACCATATCAAAAACAGTAAAATAACCAAGGTCTCCTTTATTACCCTTGATTGTTTTGTTATCTACTACCCTGTCACTTGCTGAAAGATCATCAGAATTTTCCATAGCCACCTTGCCAAAGTCTTCTCCATTTAATATTCGTTTACGAAGGCTCATGATTTTCTTATAGGCTAAAAGCGTATCTTCAGGTGAGGCTCCTCTATCAACTTTAACCAGTAAATGGCTGGCACGTATATCTTCTTTCTTATGTGCGTATGCTTCTTCCAGCAATGCCCTGTTCATTCTTTCGTCAATAAGATAGGGCTGTGCAAGTTGCTTGCGGTAACCGGCCAGTTCTTCCCTAAAGGAATGCATTGTATCCATACCTAAACTTTCAGCTTCTTTTACTTTAAGTCGGAAGTTGATATATAGTTCCATATATTCTTCCAGTGACTTTCTATCTATGGCATCGCCGTTTACATTGTTTTTCTGGTAGATGCTCAGAAACTCACCACGGGTAATCTCTTCATTGGCGACTTTGAGGACAACCGGATCTTTTTCCTGAGCAAAAACAGGGGTCATCAGCATTAGAATTACCACGCCGGATAGAACAGAAATGGCAAACTGTTTCTTTTTCATTGTAAGGATATTCATGTTTAGTTAAAAGTTACAGATTGAATTCTGGGTTATTTTTAGTAAAAGTTTAATTCTAGAATCTGGCAAATCAATAAAATGGCTAACGGCTATAGTTAGGAGCCTCTCTGGTGATGGTTATATCGTGAGGATGACTTTCTGCAACACCTGCAGCTGTAATTTTCATAAACCTTGCTTGCTGTAACTGTTCAATTGTCGCTGATCCTGTGTAACCCATACCTGATCTAAGCCCACCAACAAGCTGATGTATCACTTCTGATAGTGTCCCCTTGTAAGGCACCCTACCCACAATTCCTTCGGGAACCAGCTTCTTGATATCATCCTCTGCGTCTTGAAAATAGCGGTCTTTGGAACCCTTTTGCATTGCTTCAACCGAGCCCATTCCCCTATAGGTTTTATATTTCCTTCCTTCAAAAATAATTGTTTCGCCTGGTGATTCTTCCACACCTGCAAAGAGACTACCCGCCATGATACAGTCAGCACCTGCTGCTATTGCTTTGGGGATATCGCCTGTATATCTGATGCCTCCATCAGCTATAACCGGTATACCACTTCCTTTAAGTACTCTGGCAACTTCATTCACGGCAGTAAGTTGAGGAACACCAATACCTGCAATAATACGGGTTGTGCATATTGAACCTGGGCCAATGCCAACTTTTATGCCATCAATATTTAGCTTCATCAAATCTCTTGCAGCTTCGGCCGTACCGACATTTCCAATTATCAATTCTGTATTTGGGAAATATTTTTTAAATAGCTTGGCGGCTTCGATTACTCCTTTTGAGTGACCATGAGCGGTGTCAATCACAATTGCATCAA
>JAEYXG010000314.1 GCA_023428585.1 Bacteroidota bacterium | reverse complement strand
TGGTTCCATCGGCCCTTTCAAGAAAGGAGAGTACTGAGTTGTTGCTTAATCCGTTTTTTACCGATAAGCTCCTGATAGGATTGCCTTTGGAATCAAAAATGTCAATACCACCCCCTTTGGTTCCTATCAGCATATCCTTATTTCGTGTTATAAGTATGCTTCGTACAATTGGATAGGTTAGTAGCCTTGATGATAGTATCTTGTTAGGAAAATCAGAAAGCTTCATGTTAAAAACCCCATTGCCATCGGTGCCAATCCATAAGATATCGGGGGTGGTTTCACAGATGCTCAATACCCTGGTTGCAATTGGGTTTCTGACAAACAAATCGGAAGGGATACTGAGTAGTTCAAATTTACCTGAAGCGATATTCAAGCTATAGATTTTGCCTTTTTCTGTTCCAACCCATAGCCTGTCAGTGGTCGCTGATAGTGCAAATGAGGTGATTACATCATCAGCAATACCAAGTTGAGCTGTTTCTTTACTTATTAAATCAACCATAAGGGCATTGCTGCCCCGTTGTGTGATAAACAGGTATGGCCGGTTGTTTCGTATTAATCCCAACGATGATGAAATTGCTGCATTGATTGGCAACTTCATTAACTCCGGTAGTTTATTGCCTTCAATTTTAAGCACCTTATTTCCTGATGTTATGCAATATGTAATTGAACCAATGGTGTGCAGGCGCTTAACCCTCAACGATGATTTAAGTGACCCTGATTCAAAGCTTAATCTGTTAAAACGGTTTGTAGAGGCATCGTAATTGAATATACCAGATCCGAAAACTGATACCTTAGTCCCGTGTAAATCTGAATGGGCAAGCGATATATCGGTTTCATAATTGATTTGTTCCGACTCGTTTGTAAAGAAAGGTGTAAAACGGTTGGTAGTATTATTATAAAGGGCTACCCCCTTATTTGTAAGCATCCAGATAACCCCTGTAGAATCAGGGAATAGTGCTCTTACTACATGGTTATGAATGGTATTGGATTTAACTCCGGGCAGATAAGTAACAATACCGCTACCATCATACCTGTTAAGCCCATTCCATGTACCAAACCACACATAACCTTCAGCATCCTGTGATATAGTATTCACTGCACCATTCGACAGGCCCTCCCTTCTGGAAATGGAATGAACATTTCCATAGTACTGGGCAACTGCTTCATGGTGTAAAACCAAAAAGAATAAAAGATAGAATAGTTTCCTGTTCATTATATAAAAGTGCGCTGAAAACAACAGCACTGTAAAAATACGCACTTTTGTTATAGAACTTACGGGGGGTTATTCAGGTGTCATCCTTATATCTGAAACTCACCCAAGTATAATGAATCTGATATTTTTTCCAGACTCTGTTCCTGACATTTATTTGGATTATGCCAGAACACCCATAAATGCATGGCACCTTTAATAAATTTGGGATACTCAATGATACCTCCGCCTGATTCACGAGAGCCGACATTATATACAGGATATGCCTTTGTGCCGGGTGTATAGAATACGGCAACAAGAGTGTCATGAAACCTTGTATTTATGGAGCCAAGTGTAGGTTTCCATGATAGTTTGATGCCATGCTCAAGGGGCTCTATAGCAAGGAATTCGGGCTGGTCAATGAGTCCGCGTGACACCTTGGCTTTTGTATAGTCAAATTGATGAACCTTTGTAATTATATCACCTTCCACTAAATCTACTGTCTTGATTGCATGCATTAAGTGATAGGAATTAGCCTCTAAAACAGAATTTTGGTATTTACTCGCTTGATAGCCAATATTAATGATACGTTTAATGTTAGATGTGAACTTGCCACATAATGCCATTTTTTCTTTTTGGGCTTGCTGGATGTCGGTATTAGGTTGATTTACCTTTCCATTATATTCCTTCCCATACTGTTTACCATTTCTAACATAGTAAACAATATTCCCAAAACGACCATGCATATTTCCATTTTTGTCAATTCTTCCCATTCTTAGTTTGATTTTTAGTTGTAAGTAATAGTTTATGAGTTTGTTAATTCGATTACTAAGATTATCAGGCATTGTATTATACTATGAATACTTAAGGATTCATTTTTCTCAACTCCAGTGCAACTCCAGTACAACTCCAGTGCAGGTCGTGTCAATGGATCATTTTAGTGGAGTTGCACACGACCTGCACTGGAGTTGAACTGGACCTGAGAAAAAGAAATCCCTATCATTACCCAACTATTATTGAAAATAATTGCCAAAATAAAGAAAAACTTATATAAGTGTATGCTGAATGTTAGGTATGTTTCGGATTTCTTTATCTTTATCATACCAAATCTGTACTGTATTTAAGCGCAAACAAATGTTGAAGATTATATCCTAATTAGTTGTCATTGAATCAAAAGCATTGTTTTTTGATGAATCCAGAGCAAAATATAAGTTAGAATTCAACCAGTAACAAAGAACACAAACAGAAAGAATCCAGGCAAATGAGTGAGGAGAATTTGAGAATTAAATTATTGGCCTACAGAGGTGCCCCGCAAATAGTTCACAATAAAGCAAAGGAGAGGGCAGAACGTATTTTTTCAAACTTAAATATCAAGTTTGTAGAAGATAAGCCGGATGTACTGTTTTTCCTATCGGGTGGTTCTGAGCATCCGGCAATGGAGCAGGTTGAGAGGGGGAAATTCTATGTGCTCATCGGTTCAAGAAATGATAATTCCTATGCTTCGGCCACTGAAGTGAAAGCTTATCTTAATGGTTTGAATATCCAATCGGTGCTGTTGGATGAAGAGAGTATGGAGACTCCTCAATTTCTTTCGAATTTATTGTTGGTTAAGCGGGCATTTAACAATTTGAAGAAGAAGAAACTGGGACTTATTGGTGGTGTGTCCGACTGGCTTATTGCATCAACGATTACATCTGGTTTACTGGAAAAAAGTTTCGGAATTTGCTTGGTTGAAGTTCCTTGGAGTCAGATAAATCACTTTTCGGAATTTGAACCATCATCTGAATTTCTGGAATCTTTCAAGGGTGTGAGTAATTTTGATCTCATTGAAACAGCCAGAGTAAGTAATATGCTTACATATACAATCAACAAATTGGAATTGGATGCCATTACGGTTGAATGCTTTCCAATGGTTCAGAAAGATGGTGTTACAGCCTGTCTCCCACTGGCAAGGTTTAACAATAATGGATTTCCGGCAGGTTGTGAAGGCGATATTACGGCAATAGCCGGCATGATGCTCTGCAAGGAACTGACTGGTACCATTCCTTGGATTGCCAACATCAATAAAGTATCAGATGAAGGATGTTTGTTTTCACACTGCACCATAGCACCTGGTTTGATATCTGATCTGCAGATAAAGACACATTTTGAAACAGGAAGGGGAACCGCAATAGAAGGAAACTTCACAGGCGACACAGTAACTGTTTTTAGGTTTGATAATCAATTGAGCAAAGCTTTTATAGCATTGGCAACCATTACCGGGAGGCCAAGACTGCCTAATGCCTGTCGTACCCAGATTGAAGTCGCATTCGCCAAAAATGAGGTGCGACTACTTAAGGAAAGTCCTCTTGGAAATCATCATCTTATATTTCCCGGTGATTGTACCGAATTACTTCGCCTGGCTTCAATGCTGAAAGGCATTAGAATACTTGAATAAAGTTAAAGGCTAAAATTGAGCAAACGTTAGTCCCATTTATAAAATCGCCAGTGAATTCAGCTCTCAAAAATAAATTATGAAAACGGCAATCCCTGAATCCGGCAATTCAATCTCTTATTATGATGAGCTTGAATGTGCTATTTCGAATATTCTGGAAACATATTCAAATGTACACAGAGGAAGTGGCCATCATTCAATAGTGTCAACAGAACTGTATGAGCGGGCACGTGAAATAGTACTTGAAATACTGGGCTTAAGCAGGTTTGAATATACGGTTATATTTTGTTCTCCTGCCCGGGCTGATATGTTGGTCAAAAGGTTGGAGCCTGGTAGCTATAATTGTTTGTCAAGTCAAGAGATAGGGCTTCCAATTGGTGTGAGGGCGCTGGCGGTTAATAAAAGGAAACTGCCCAAAGGTACTCCATTCCAGACAGGAGGAGGTTCAACAAGGTATGTAATGCCCACCAAGGTGCTATGGGCAAGAGCACCTGAAAGATTTGAGGCAGGTACACCGGCAATCATCAATGACATTGCTTTTGCCAAAGCCCTCTTGATGATTAAGCAAAATGGAAACGATATTTTTAAAAGAGAGACTGAGAATAACTCCTCAGGTATTGATGAATTGGTTACATACAACCAAAATGACAGCTTAGAATTTCTGTATAGTGACGAATTGCATGAATTTTCAGGCAATCAATTAATGGATAAACTCAAGGACACCCTTATAGGCAAAGGTAATACCGTAAGTACAATGTTTGGTGAAGTACCATTCATCAATCTTGATAACGCTGCAAGCACACCTACCTTCAAACCGATTTTGGATGTGTTTTTCAAAACGTTGCGGCAACCTGAAGAAATACAGCAATTAACGGTTAATGCGGTTAAGGCAATTTGTTCTGATTTTGTTGGAGCCCCTGATTCTGTTTATGATGTTATCTTTACTTCAAATACCACGGAGGCTATTAATCTGGTAGCCGACAGTTTTAACGGGAATAGCCGGGAAAACGCTGAACAGATAATACTAAACTCAATGCTGGAGCATAACTCCAATGATTTACCCTGGCGCTTTATACGCGGGCATAACCTCCTCAGGATTTCGGTCGATATGAATGGTTTCATTGATTTGGTAGAATTGGAAAATTTACTAAAGGCACATAATCTTGATAATCTTTATGAGAATAAGCGAATTAGACTGGTTACCGTTTGTGGAGCTTCGAATGTACTGGGAGTGTTTAATGACCTGCATGAAATTAGTCGTATAGTTCATAACTATGGTGCAAAGCTTATGGTTGATGGGGCACAATTGATCGCCCATCGGCAGATCAATATGCAGGATACTGGAATTGATTATCTTGTATTTTCGGCACACAAGGCTTATGCTCCTTTTGGCGCAGGTGTATTGATTGTAAGGAAAGAACTTTTGGAATTAGCTACTGAAAAGATGGAGTTGAGCAGGCAATCGGGGGAAGAAAACACAGCAGGTATTGGCGCACTGGGGAAATCATTGCTACTTCTTAAGCGAATAGGATGGAAGGCAATAATGGATCATGAAAAAGCTCTCACACGCCATGCAATTAATGGATTGGCTAATATACAGGGGATCATGCTTTATGGAATAGAGGATACCGGGTCAGACGACTTTAAACGAAAGGGCGGGGTAATTTCATTTGGGATCAAAGGGAGTATGCTTGGCAAGCTTGCATCAGAATTAACAATAAGGAGAGGCATTGGGG
The DNA here is from genome assembly GCA_023428585.1 of Bacteroidota bacterium. GTDB lineage: Bacteria > Bacteroidota > Bacteroidia > Bacteroidales > Lentimicrobiaceae > Lentimicrobium. The sequence goes on along the minus strand of JAEYXG010000314.1, from coordinate 190 downwards.
TAAGGTATGGGTGTTTGTGCACGCATCTGTTAATAAAGAAAATGCTTCATATTCCCCCATTTGCCGAACGAATACAGGCGGCAATTTTAACGTTGATGCCGAGTTTTAACCTGCCTGGAGTAATGAGAATTAGCTTCGGTTTGGAAAATAGTATTGACGAAGTTGAAACGTTTCTGAAGGTGATAAATGA
>JAEYXG010000025.1 GCA_023428585.1 Bacteroidota bacterium | reverse complement strand
GGTTAAACCTAGTAAACCGATTGTTGTTGATGAACCGATTGAAGAGGTTAAGCCTAAGGCAAAAACCAGGGCCACAAAGAAACCCAAAGCAGAATAGAAACTTGAAATCCGGCAATCTGCCGGATTTTCTTTTTTATAATATTTATTGGTTTGTTGTTATAGAGCTCAAAATAATTTCCTTGAATCGTCTTCCTCGTTCCTCAAAATTCTTGAATTCATTATAACTGGATGCTGCAGGCGATAATAGGCATAGCCCTGATTTTGGTGTTGCTTCCATGGCTTTGATCACTGCGTCTTCAAATTTGTCAAAATAAAAGATCGTTGCCTTTGTGTTATTGTTTTTGAGGAGGTTGTAAATGCGAAATCCTGCTGTGCCGGTAGTGACTATGTTTTTTACATTGCCATTCCTGAGGTAATCAACCAAGATCGTGTAGTCAATACCCCTATCAAATCCACCTAATATAATAGTGTCAACAGGTTTAAGGCTCTCAATGGCAGCAATGGCTGCTTCGGGAATGGTAGATATGGAATCGTTATAGAATTTCTTGTCATTGATTGTTCCCAAGTATTGAAGTCTGTGTTCAAGAGGCATAAAAGTGCCTATAGCTTTCTCAATATTCGTCGGGATTATGTCACATAATGCAGCGGCTGCAGCGGCTATTATTGCATTATTTTTGTTGTGCTCACCCGACAACTGCATAGTGAAGTTTTTAGGCAACAGTTGTTTGACCTGATCCGCAATTTTCAGGTTGATTTCTTCTCCTGATATTTCTATACCTGTAGTGCTTTTTATTTCTTTGCCTGATGGAAGATGAATGCTCTTTATGGGGTATTCTCTTATCAATTGCTTGATTAGCGGGTCGTTGTCAGAATAGATGAAATAGTCGCCAGATTGTTGGTTAAGTGCAATGTTGAACTTAGCTTTCTGGTAGTCAAGGAATGATTTGTAGTGATCAAGATGTTCCTGGTAGAGATTCAGCAAAATGGCAATATGCGGAGCATGGGTTGTATGTTCCAGCTGGTGTGATGATAGCTCAGCAACAATTCTTGTTTCCGGTGTAATCCTGTCAATTAGCTCAAAAAGAGGCATGCCAATGTTGCCTCCAAATTCTACAGGTTGCGGGCCTGCTTGAAGAATATGATAAATGAGGCTGCTTGTTGTGCTTTTGCCCTTTGTACCGGTAATTCCTATTGTTTGCTTGCCATATACTGCAAGGAAAAGGTCGGTTTGCGAGGTTATGCTGCCTGGTGTATATGTTGCATTCGTTTTGTAAAGTGATATGCCGGGTGATTTGATGATTATATCATATCCTATAAGGTCAGTAGGGTAAGCTGCTCCTGATAATCTAATGATATTCGGGGAATGAGCTGATTGATCACCTGAAAATGCTGATTCATTCCTGTCGGCAATAGTAATTTCAACACCGGGAATATTGTGGAGCAGGTAATTTAATGTTGAGCGGCCTTCCCGTCCATATCCCAGAATAAGGACTTTCTTGCCTGAAAGGATTTCTATTAAATACTTCTTCATTGGATGGCCTGATTTAAGATGTTGATTTGTTCCGCATCAAGGAAATGGTCATAATTTACGATGGGAACACTGTCATCCGGCAAAGTGGGTTCCAACTCAATGAATCTATTTGCCAGCAAGGGCCTGTTCTTATCTTCCGAATACAGGATGATTCTTTTCATTGCTGTCTGGACATCATTCAATGTTCCAACACATTCAAAAGGTTTAATAGCGGAGAAGCCACAAAGTTCGTCGAAATATCCAATATTCTCTTCTTGGTCAAGCATTGGCCTCCCAATAATTTGATCTGCATAATCGATTCCTTTATAGGCACTTAGCATTATATGAGTGAAGAGACATTTTGGACAACTGCCGCACCATGAATTGGTCTTGCTGCCAACATTACAGCTTTTGAATACCCTATGGTATTTTTCCAACCTTGCAAATATGGAAACGATCTGTAATTCATTTAAAGGCCTCAGGAAACTGAAATAGTTGAAATCCTTATGGATATATCTGGTGTAGTAATCACGGAAGTTTCTTTCAAAATCTATTGATTTTGAATACTGATGGTTGATATCAGTACCAGGAATTGTGGCTTCATTGGCACTGCCTTCATTTGAAAGGGCAATATTCTTATGTCCGGTAAGGACTGATGCAAGCAGGGTGTAGAATGCAAGCATCGCGGAGAAGGGTGTATGGCCATTTAGAAAGCCTTCATCATTTAATTTAAGTAATGTGGGGTCAATTGTTCTGTTTATGATGATAACATCTTGCATGGTCAGTCCCGATGCCAAGACAGTGTCAATGGTTGCTCCCCGTGGGTTCATTATTAAAGGGTGAACCTTTTTGTTATTATTGCTCAAGAGCTCAAGGGTAACCACAGAATCTTTTCCCCCACCAATGGGGATTATATACTCGTTTTTGAAGATGTCGTCCTCAATTTTTTCAAACGTTTTACCTTGCGAGGAGATCTTTACGAAATTCTCTTTGGATGCATCTATTGTATTAAGATAGAAAAATTCCCCCAATCCATTAAAATACAATTCTTTCCACCAATCAATCTGTGCCTCGTTCAGTTGACCTGCTTTAATTTCAATCAGTGGTGAGCAGGTCGCTTTCCAATAGCTTATAAGTTCTATCATCCCAATCTGAAAGATAATATTCTCAACTAGAGGGTGGATATTTTCCCTAATTTGGGGAATTGCCGGTAAAATAATGGATGAAGTTGGCCTGAACTCAATTTCATCAGTGAGCTTGAATACAAATTCAATGGTTAGTTTATTACCTGTAAGTGAGTAATTATAACGGCTATAGGTAAATGAAGGATAAATTTTCCTTAGTTTATTGTAACTATCTTGATTATCTGTTTTGGGAGTCAAAATATGGTATGGAATTTGTATTTCTGTTAACGAACTAATATGCAAAATTAGTGTTTTTGGTGTTTAATATATTATACCTGACAACTGATGAAGCAGATTGTTTAACTTGATCAAATATATGGACAAATGTTATTAACTGCCGGTGGGGCGCAATAATTATGACAATGGAACTGCCAAAGATCAAACCACATACAGGCCGAATACTCATATCGGTGCCCTTCCTACAGGATTTCTACTTCAAGAAATCAGTTGTTTTACTTGCAGAACATGGGAATGATGGTTCTTTTGGTATAATTATCAATAAGCCGGTAGAAGTAAAACTAAGTGATATTGCCTCTGAGTTTGAGGGTTTTGATGCTCCTGTTTTCCTGGGAGGACCTGTAAAGACTGATAGCCTGTTTTTCATTCATACCCGGCCTGACATAATTGATGAAGGGATTCCAATACTTGAAGGATTGTATTGGGGTGGGAATATCGAAACGGTTAAACGTCTAATAAAGGAAGGATTGCTAAGTAAAACTGAAATCCGCTTCTTCATTGGGTACTCGGGATGGATTGCTGATCAACTTGACAAAGAGCTGGAGGAGAAGTCGTGGGTTGTTTCCTTAACC
>JAEYXG010000365.1 GCA_023428585.1 Bacteroidota bacterium | reverse complement strand
GTCTTGAACTATAGACTTAGCAATAGTTTCTCACTGAAAGCCGGGTATGCTGAAATGAATCAGTATATCCACCTACTGAGCAATACAGGCATTGGCTTACCTACAGATTTGTGGGTTCCTTCAACTGATAAAGTAAAACCGCAACACTCAAACCAAATTTCTGCGGGTATTGTAAAGGATTTATCTTCTTCTGACATTACCATTACCCTGGAAGGCTATTATAAAGAAAGTGAAAGAATCTTAGGGTATAAGCCTGGCGCCAGTTTTATGGCTCTAGATGACCCTACTGAAGCTCAGAATTTCACTTGGGAGGATAACGTTACTGCAGGTTCCGGCAAATCATACGGCGCTGAATTCCTTATACACAGGAAATCAGGAAGATTGAGCGGATGGATAGGATATACACTTTCCTGGACAAAACTTCAGTTTGACGCATTGAATGATGGTAAGGCATTTTGGGCAAGGTACGACAGAAGACATGATATTTCAATAGTATCAATATTCAGTTTAAAAGAGAACATTACTTTCTCAGCAACATGGGTTTATGGTACCGGAAATGCAATCTCACTGCCTATGGGCGAATATCCCGCATCTACCCATCAACCTTACATGGATGCTTTCATTATGGCTGGCAACCCAATTCTGTTCAATTATTATAACACAGTGACTGATTATGGTGAGATGAATTCTTATAGAATAAAACCTTACCATCGATTGGATTTCGCAGTTCAATTCCATAAGAAGAAATCAACCTTTGAAAGAACATGGGAAATTGGAGTCTACAATGCCTATAACAGGAAGAATCCTTTCTTTTATTTTATTGATGAAGAATATGTAAATCAATCAGTTACAAGTAAACTGAAGCAGGTCTCAATTTTCCCTATAATTCCATCAGTAACTTATTCAATCAAGTTTTAAATTATGAAAGGCAGTTCATTGAAAATAATATTGATGATTCTATCTATTGTTTTCCTATCAGGTTGTGAAGAAATGGTTTCTGATGTTGATGCACCTACATCACCAGCAAAGCTAGTAGTTACCGGTTTCATTACCCCTGGCATGCCTTATACTGCCATCACTGTAAAAAAAAGCAGACCATTATACACAACAATTGATAACTATAACAGTGATTTCCCATCAGTTAAGGATGCTTATGTCACTATCACTGATGGCATTGATTCAGCTTATCTTACCTATGATATAGAGTATGAGAACTATCGTGTGAGTAGAGAAGAATTACCAATAGTTCCCGGAAGAGTATACACCCTAAAAGTCACCGCTCCAGGTGGCTTTCAGGTTGAAGCTAATTGCACTGTACCAATAGAAACTCCTCCTGATATTGAAATGATTAAAATTGATACAAGTTCTATAAATGGAACGACCTATTTGAATGCAAATATCAAATTCAAGGACCTTGAGAGTACGGATAATTATTATGGAATAACAGCTGGCATAGTTGACTGGCCTGAAGGACAACCTAGTCCAATGATTTCTGAAGTTGGTTTTGAAAGAGGTGAGCCCTATGTGTCCGACAAGAATATGAACAACCAATATTTCTTATATACTACCAATGACTTCTATTATTCATCAGGACAAACTCAACGTCTTTTCTTTACAATTGCAGTAACTGATGTCAATTACTACAACTATCATAGAGTGCTATACAATTATGAAGGGGATAACCCATTTGCAGAACCAACCAAAGTCTATAGTAATATCCATAACGGACTAGGAATCTTTGCTGCCTATATTCTAAAAGGTGTTGCCTTTGACTTGTAAAACTCTTTAAAACTTATTGCTAATTCAATGCAATGGATGTTGTTGATAATTTATAAATGTTTAAGTCAACGAGCTCGTTAATCGCTGGTATGTAACATAAGAAAAATCAAATCCCAGATTTCCGGGATCAGTAATGTCATTTCTATCTATTTCATACCATTGGTTGAAATCTATTTCCGGAAAGAATGTATCACCCTCAAAGTCTTTATGAATGATTGTTAACATCAATTTCTGTGCAAGTGGAAGGAATTCCCTGTAAATCTGTGCTCCTCCAATAATGAAGCTTTCCTCTACTCCATCCAATAAATCAACCACATCCTGAACCGAATGGGCTATTATACAGCCTTCTAGTTGAAGATCCTTTTTTCTAGACAGGACTATATTCCTTCTGCCTGGCAATGGTTTGAATGGAAGTGAGTCATAGGTAGATTTGCCCATAACAACAGTATGTCCCAGGGTTATTTCCTTGAACCTTTTCAAGTCACCAGGCAGATGACATAACAATTGGTTTTTTAAACCAATGGCATAATTCTGAGCAATTGCTACAATAATTGTAATATTCTTCATGCTGTAATTTATACGGCTACTGATGCTTTAATGGGTGGATAAGAATCATACCCAACAAGTGAAAAATCTTCAAATTTAAAACTGAAAATATCTTTTACACTGGGATTCAACTCCATAGTTGGCAAAGATTTAGGAGTGCGACTAAGTTGCAACTTCACTTGTTCCATATGATTCAAATAAATATGTGCATCTCCAAAAGTATGGATAAACTCTCCAGGTTTAAGGCCGGTGACCTGTGCCATCATTATGGTCAACAATGAATAAGAAGCAATATTGAATGGAACCCCTAAAAAGATGTCAGCACTCCGCTGATACAATTGGCATGACAACCTTCCATTAGCAACGTAGAACTGAAATAAAATATGACAGGGAGGCAATGCCATTTTGCTTAATTCACCAGGATTCCATGCTGAGACTATAAGTCTTCTTGAATCAGGGTTGGTCTTTATTGCTGTTATTACATCACTCACTTGATCTATCACTGTTCCATCAGGGGCTGTCCATGATCGCCATTGATGTCCATATATAGGTCCAAGATCACCTTTCTCATCCATCCATTCATCCCAAATTGTAACTTTGTTCTCATGCAGGTAAGCTACATTTGTTTCACCCTTTAAAAACCATAGTAGTTCGTAAATGATTGACTTTAAGTGTACTTTTTTTGTTGTAAGCAAAGGAAATCCCTTTTGGAGGTCAAATCGCATCTGGTATCCAAATATGCTTTTAGTTCCTGTTCCTGTTCTGTCTTCCTTAATATTCCCACTTTCAAGCACATGGTTTAATAAGTCATGGTATTGCTTCATAAGTTTCGATTCTATGGGTAATTTATAATTAAATGTAACTAACAAACAAACAATCCATTAATTTCAGCCTAACCATCGAGTAATTAATAGATCGAGTAATAATCAGTTCACTGTCGATTTTTATAATGTGAAGAATCACCCCAACTGTCATAACCAATTTCATTACCGGTTATATGTATTCTTGCTTCCAAACAGTTGGAGCAATCAGCTGCTTCTTCTGATGTACAGGGTTTATTCTCATATAGTTTATAATTATCGCGGTACATACCAGGAGTAATGTTTGGCATTATAATATTTGCCCCAATCATCAATGCTTTTTCACGACCGATAGGGTCAATGGCTTGCAAGGCTGTTGCAGATGCAATATTAATATCGTTCATCATTATCCTAAGAATAGCTATCATCTTGAGCGCGAGTTGGAAACGCATCTCTAGAGGAAGAAGTTGATCTTTATACTCCCATAAAGGGGTATCAGCATGTTCTATATATGGCCCCATCCCACACATATCAATATCTATTTCTTTCATAAACAGAAGATCATCCGCCAAGTTTGCAACGGTTTGAAAGGGTAGTCCTATCATTACTCCTGTGCCAACCTGATATCCTGCGGTCTTTAGGTCAGCCAATGCCTGAAGCCGCTTTTCAAATCTATGTTTCTGATCATCAGGATGTATTTTATAATAGAGGTCTTTTGATGAGGATTCAATGCGCAGTAGGTATCGATGTGCACCGGCCTGGTACCATCTCTTATATGTATCAAGCGTTTGTTCGCCAACTGACAATGTGATACCAAGAGTATTATTGGAAATTGATTTGATTTCTTTAACCAATTTCTCAATTCTATGAGTAAATGCCTTGCCTTCTAATTCCCCTCCTTGCAATACAACAGAACCATATTTATTTTCATATGCGAACTCTGCAGCCTTAATTATTTCTTCATCAGTCAGGTTATAACGTTTAACCTTCCTGTTTCCACTTCGAATACCACAATAATAACAGTTCTTTTCGCAAATATTAGAAAACTCTATTAATCCCCTGAAGTAAACGAAATTGCCAACAATTTTTTTCTTTATCTGAGCAGAGTATTCATAAAGTTCCTGAAGATCATCACCTGCTGCATTCAACAGCGTGATGATATCTTCCCTGTTTAATGTGTTTTTAGTAAGTATAGTGCTTAAATTGCCCATTGCATGAATTATAACAACTGCAAAATTAAGGTTTAAAACAATGAGAAAAACACTACTCTATTCGAAGCTTTGCCCCTACTTTGAGTACTTTCTTGGGCGAAATGCCATTTAGCTTGCAAATGTTGTCGACTGAAGTTTTATGCCGGAGAGCGAGGGCATATAAAGTATCACCTGACTTTATTTTGACATACTTTGAATCTATGCTAAGAGCCGTATCAACCAACATAGTTGATTCTTTTGTACCAAAACCCAACAAATTCTTATCCAAGGCCAAATGGTTACCCACAAGTGAATAATTATCAAAATCTATAATCTTCGAAGGATTAAAGTGTTCACCTAATATTCTTGTTTCAAAATGCAAATGATCAGTGGAGGCTCTTCCTGTTCTTCCACCCAAGCCAATAGGTTGCCCGGCCATAACTTCCTGATTAACATCAACAAGATAGGCTGAAAGATGACCATAGACTGTTTCCAAACCATTATTATGCCTTACAACAATCAATTTCCCATAACCACTAATGGTTCTGGCTATCCGTATCTTTCCATCAAATGCACTGCGTACTGTGTCACCATTGCTAAGCTTTATATCCATTCCGGCATGAAACCTTCCACCTCGGGGGCCATACTTTGATATTACCTTGCCCTTATATGGAAACACAAAATTACTCTCATGCAGATTATGCAAAAACAATATCGATGTATCAGATATCTTTGACCAATCAGTCCTTCCAATTCTGATATTGAGCGTATCCCAGCGATTCTTATACAAAATATTTGCCGGAACAAAGGTCATATCTTTTGTTACCAATTCATTTGAGATTATTTCAGGTTCCTCAGCAT
>JAEYXG010000272.1 GCA_023428585.1 Bacteroidota bacterium | reverse complement strand
CGGTTTGCTCCCTTCTTAAAGACATCCTGATAAAGCCTCACAACAATGGTTTTCAATGAATCAGGACTGTTATTATAATACACTATCCTTGCCTCTCCGCTTACTATCTTATTGGCAACATTCACCGATGTTTTAATGTAATAATCGGAGGTATTCTGCCAGTAATTTTTCCCCGGGCTACCATTCTGTTGCCTGGTTTGTTTATTAAAAGCCCTGGCATTTCCCTTAGGCACAATAAGGCTTTCCTGTGCAGTGCCACAAAAGGCGAAAGCAATCAGTAAAAGCGTCGAAAATAATGATATTGTTTTCACAGAGGTTGATTTGAAGTTTAATGGGAAAGGATAAGGTTATACAAAGTTACAAAGGAATTTGATTGTCCCTCGTTTGAGATGTTAGGCACGCGGTCTGAAACGAAGAATTGATAAATAACTATAATATCTGATATTTGTCGAATAGATTCGACATAATGGCTGATAAACTGTCGACTGGACTCGACAATAAATTATGAAACAATGGTAATTATTACTGCGGTCATTCCTTCTCTACATTTATTGGTTATTTGAACAACATTGAACCATGTTGAACGCCTTCAGGCTTTGAATCCCGCATATGCGGGATTCAACTTTGAACTTTCTGTATTTTTATTTAAAAAAGGTAGCACCGATGTAAAACACTTTTACCTTCGCGGCGTTATTAATTCGATTCCTGTTAAGGTTAATTTTTTTAATTATGGTGGAAGATTACCAAGTGAGTATTGTCCTGGTGGATGATGATGAGGACGATCGTAATTTTTTCACACGTGCGGTGCATAATACATCGCCGGCCATTCGTTTCGTGGCCTTAGGTGACGGCGAGAAGTTTATGGAATTCTTGGAAAATGACCCTGTTCCCCGTCCTGATTTGGTTATACTTGATATAAATATGCCGGGATTATCGGGATTGGATTGTCTGAAACAACTCAGGCAATCTTCCGGATGGAGTGATCTGCCGGTTGTAATGTATAGCACATCAACACAGGAAAAGGATTTGAATGATAGTACCCAGCTTGGCGCCAATCTTTACGTGGTGAAACCCAAGGAGATATCTGCTCTCTATAGGTTGGTCAACTATTTGGTGAATCTCGACTGGTCGAGAAGAAAACCTTTCGCTCAAAATATTCTTTTTAAAGATCCTTCTATTTCCTGACATTCCTACATCAGGAGCATTAATAAATGGTGTATCTTTATAGGCATCATATATGGTTAAAATATTACTTATAATTGGTTCAGGCAGTTTTCTGGGAGGCGTATCACGTTATCTTGCCTCGCGCTATATCCAAGAGCATAGTTTCTCGGCTTTTCCTTACGGCACTTTTCTGGTAAATATACTTGGATGCTTGCTTATTGGCATTATTTTCGGCATCAGTGAACGAGCTAATGTGTTAAGTATGGAAACCCGTTTATTCCTTACGGTGGGCTTTTGTGGTGGCTTTACCACCTTCTCCACTTTTGCCAATGAGAGCCTTGCCATGTTACGTGATGGTAATTTTTTATATGTGGCACTATATGCAGCAGGCAGTGTTTTCCTGGGCATACTGGCTACTTACCTCGGAAGTGTTCTGATAAATTCTTTGTAAAATGGAAAAGCAGGAAGAAGCCAGATTGTTGCGCATCTTTGTCAGTTCAACCGACAAGTTCAAACATACCCCTTTATATGAGGTCATAGTTTTTGCCGCACGTCGCCATGGAATAGCCGGTGCTACGGTTATTAAAGGATTCATGGGCTATGGCTCAAGCAGCATCGTTCATTCGCAAAAATTCTGGGAATTGGCAGAAAAGGTGCCAATTATTATCGAAATTGTTGATACTGCTGATAAGATCGACTCATTTATGGAAGTTATATTGCCTTATTTTGAAAGTCTCCCAAAAGGAGGATTGATAACCATGGAAAAAGTCAATATACTTTTACACAAAACAGGCAGGAAGAAATAAATCCATTAAATCTTTACTAATGAAATACTTGCTAATTCTCTGTTCAATGATGCTATGCAGCATGGCGTATGGACAAGACGACCGAACGCTGGTCGACAATTTCTTTCAAAGTGATGCAAACATTATCTATTGGAAGAACATCAATGAAACCGGATTAACACAAGAAGAACTGGTTGATGCGGTGATAGAAACAGGATTTTTCAATGACATTGACGTGGCCGGCAATAAAGTGGTTTGTGAATTCCGACCCTATAAACTGAATTATGAACAATACGGCTATTCAGTAATCTCAGTGCCTGCCTTCCTTATTCATAATCTGTTGACCGCCACGGTTGTTTTTGAGTTGAAGGATGATCGTTACAGGGTCATTGTCAAGAACATTAGGTTCATCAACAATACTGATGATGGTTTTGGGATAGTATATCCATTGGAATACTATGTACTGAACCGGCAGCAGGAAATAAGATTCTCACTTTTCAAGGATTGCAGCGATTTGCTGAACCAGGACTTTCAACTTAAGACCAGGCTGAAAAAAGAGGAAAGCAACTGGTAAACATTCCTTGGCATTTCAGAGAGTTGTATATTTGAACACGATTAAAAAAGTCCATTCGCTGATGAAAAACAATAACCGAACCCAGCAGGCGCAGAAAGTTACCTGGGTGGGCTTTTTCTCTAATTTAATTCTTTCGGGCGGTAAGCTGGTTGCCGGAATATTGGGTAATAGCGCAGCAATGATTGCCGATGGAGTTCATTCTATTTCAGACTTTATCACCGATGTGATTGTACTGGCATTTGTCAGGTATTCAGATAAAGAGAGTGATGAAGATCACCGATACGGACATGGGAAATATGAAACCTTTGCTACCCTACTGATAAGCCTGGCATTGCTGGTTGTGGGTATCGGCATCTTTGTAAATGGGGTAGAAAGTATTTATGCTGCCATCAAAGGTGAGATTTTGGGGCAGCCATCCATGATTGCCTTGATAGCAGCCATTGTTTCCATCATATCAAAGGAATGGTTATATCAATATACTTTAAAGGTTGGAAAGTCAATCAATAACCAGGCAGTAGTTGCCAATGCATGGCACCATAGATCAGATGCCTTTTCCAGTATAGGTAC
>JAEYXG010000268.1 GCA_023428585.1 Bacteroidota bacterium | reverse complement strand
GGTGTTCCATTGGCATCGTAATAGTGTTGCAGAAATTCGGCCTTGTACTTTGCCATGTCCACATTTGATGGGCATTCTGCCTTGCATCCCTTGCAGGATATGCATAAATCCATAACATCAAGTATCTCCTTGTGATCAAAGGGATTATCCTTATTGCTATGGGTAAGCATTTCCCTGAGTATGTTTGCCCTTGCCCTGGTTGTGTCCTTTTCATTACGGGTGGCCTGATAGCTTGGGCACATGGTACCGGCAAACTGCTCAGATTTACGACAATCGCCCGAGCCATTGCATTGTTCGGCTGCTCTTACTATACCCATGCTCTCCGAAAAATCGAACACTGTGTCAATATCCCTTGTCTTTTGCCCTGATTCATATCTAAGACCGGTGTTCATCACCGGTGTATCAGTGATCTTCCGGTTATTGAAGATCCCATTCGGGTCAAAGCTGTGCTTTAACTCTTTGAGCAATCCGTAAACATGATTTCCAAGCATCAGGGGGATAAATTCGCCACGCAAGCGACCGTCACCATGTTCACCGCTTAATGAACCCCTGTATTTCTTTACAATCTTGGCGGTTTCCAATGCTACAGTATGAAAGAGCTCAACATCGCCAGGGTCTTTTAAATCAAGCACCGGTCTTAGGTGGAGTTCACCCGTAGCTATATGCGCATAGTAAACACAATTGAGATCATATCTCTTAAGCATGGCAGCGAATTCATCCATATAGGCAGGTAGGAGCTCAGGCAGTACTGCCGTATCTTCAATGACTGCTACAGGCTTTTTGTCGCCTTTGATGTTTGAAAGCAAGCCAAGCCCTGCTTTTCTGAGTGTCCAAACCCTGTTGATGTCATTGCCTGAAACTACCGGGAAGTGATAGCCAAATCCTGCAGTACGCATTTCCTGCTCCAGCATCTTGGCTGCCTCATCAATGGCTTCCATGGAGTGAAGCGCAAATTCAACTACCAGTATTGCAGCAGGTTCTCCTTGAATGAAAAATCTGTTTTTACGCTGTTCTATGTTATCGCGGGTACGTTCAATGATGAAATGATCAATAAGTTCTACAGCTACAGCGTTGTGTTTTAATGCTACAAGATTAGCCCTGAACGCCTCTTCCAGTGAATGGCAGTGAATACAAACCAACGCTTTTTCTTTAGGTGGCAGGAGAACGAGGTTTAGCTTGATTTCTGTTGAGAATGCCAGAGTTCCTTCAGAGCCTGCCAGCAGTTTACATAGGTTAAAGGGGGCGCCTCCCTCCTGAAATGGCTTAGTGTCCATTAGCAGATCAAGTGCATAGCCGGTATTTCTTCTTTCAAGTCGGGGGTCAGGATAGTTGTTTCTTATTTCTTCGCGGTTTTTCTGATTTCGGAGTATATTGCTTATTTTATTGTAAATACTGCCTTCAAGATCATCCTGATTGCATTTGTCGTTGAATTCCTCACTATTTAGCGACCTGAAAATAACTTTTGTTGCATCACTCAATAGGGCGGTAATTTCCAATGTATGATCACGTGTACTGCCGTAAACCAATGAGTGGGCGCCACAAGCATTATTGCCGACCATACCGCCTATCATACATCTGTTGGATGTGGATGTTTCGGGCCCAAAGAACAAACCGGTAGGAGCCAAAGCTTTGTTCAGTTCATCAAGAACCACCCCGGGCTGTACACGCACCCATCTCTCTTCAGTGTTTATTTCCAGTATCCGGTTCATATACTTGGATACGTCAACCACAATTCCGTTGCCAACAACCTGTCCTGCCAATGAAGTTCCGGCAGTACGGGGTATGAGCGTGACTTTCATTTTGTGGGCAAACATGATAAGCTGAATAATATCAGTTTCATCTTTTGGAACAACAACACCCAGTGGGATTTCTCTATAAGCTGATGCATCAGTGGAATAGAGTATGCGCATGGTTTCGCCGGTAAAAAGCTCGCCTTTTAGCTTTCCGCGCAGCTCATTCCATTTGTTTACCGGAATCATTGTTTCCATAGGTGTGTTTTGATCTTGATTTCAAAATATCATTATAGTTGCTTGACAGAGGTTCAATAGTAGCTTGATTGTATCTCAATCCCAACCTGAATGCGGCTTCAAAGTTATCATTTTATCTATATCAGAAAAAAACCGCATTGCCCTATTCGCGGGAATGCGGTCAATTATACATATGCGCGGTCAAAGTTATTTTTCCTTATAGTAGTTGGTGCTTTCAAATATCTTATCTGCTGATTTGGCAATGAATCCTGAGTATAGGTTGCCATCGGTATCAGGGTATCTTTTGGCAAATTCATAGTAACAGGAAGGAATTTCATAAATGCCTTCCAGAAATTTAACAGGCAATTTGCCTGCCATCGTACTTGATTGTTCCAATAATTCCTGAGGGGTGCCTTTTACCCTTCCTCCTGAATCATTGATGCGGAATCCATTCTTTTCAATGAACTGATTTACCTGCTCCACTTCGGTTAATTTCTTTAACCCATTGATACTGACTGTGAAATGATTGGCTCTGAAACCATATACATATACCCATGCTGCATATTCCGACTCATCTCTCAGCTTATTATAGACCTCGTATGATGGTGTTCCCCAGAGATTTCCCTTAAATATAAGATCACCTTTTCCAATGTGCTCTCCCGGAATGTTATTAAGAATGTTCTTAACAGTCTCCTGGAGAAATGGAGAGAATTCCTCAGTTCTCAATTCGCTGATGAAAACTCTTGGAGCATCTCTGAATTCCTTATGCTCATAGTGCCTCGCATTCAGTTTTTTTTCTTCAAAGTTGTACGAGCCTTTGTAGATATATCCTGCATTGATGAATTCCCGGGCCATTACATCAATATTAACCCGGTGATCATTGAATGTTCTGAATGCTATATGGTCATTCAATACTTCCTCTCCATTGCCGATGAAAAGGTCGTATACCTGTTTGGCCGATGGATTTTGCGTGATATAATCTGACCATAGTTTGTCAAATACTTCTTGCGCCTGCTTCATGTTCTAAAGTTTTATTTGCTTTTAAACATAGTTATTATGCAAATGTTCAGCATTGTGGCCGACAAACAACGATTGTAGGATACTGCTTATTTGTTCTCCTGAATAAAGATGCTTCAATTTGGCTGTGATGTCAGATTCCTTTAAACGCGTAGCCTTTAGAATGTTGATAAGTGAATTGTTCTCTTCAGTGCCGGCCTCTTGATTGATGATGCTTAGTTCATCAATTGCTCCATTTCTGACAGTTATGATAGTCTTGAGAGGTTGATTTCCAATATGGAAGGTAGTGGAGAAGCTGAAAATGGGGGAGTAGCCATAGTTCCATTCCCATGTGCTGTATTTTTCTTCTTTTAAGCGGTTGATATTCTTTATGTCATCTTCAGTGAATGTGTATATGTGGGCATTGTTATCCAGCTTCAGCATTTCAGCAATAATGGACTCTGCAAATTCATCAATGGTTAGTGAAATATGCTGTGAATCGGTGATATTGACGACCTGACTGCTGATTGATTTTACGGCTTTGTCTTGATAATTGAGTTTTGCAGGTTTGATGGCATTCTGCAGGTCCTCAATATTACTGTTGTACAAGAGAGTACCGTGATGCAACACTTTGTCCTTATATACATGTTCGGCATTGCCTGAGATTTTCTTTCCATCAATGTAAAGACTATTACGGGCACCGGTCATTACATTAATTCCCAATTTTCCAAGAACGTTGATTATTACCCGGTTGAATTTGTTGAAGTCAACCAGTTGGTTATTCATTGCCCGGGATGTAAAGGTAAAGTTTAGATTGCCGTGGTCATGGTAAACAGTGCCACCGCCTGAAATTCGACGTACTACCTTAATCCCATTTTGCTTAACGAACTGATGATTGATTTCGGCGAATGTATTCTGATGCTTGCCTATGATTACCGAGGGATCATTACGCCATAGCATAAAGGTGTCTTCGGAGAATTTTTTAAATACATACTCTTCGGCCGCGATATTGAAATAGGGGTCTGTTTCTTTTCTTGAAATGCAACGCATGGTTATAAAATAGTCAGCTATTATAAAGAAAAACAAGCCTGAAAAGTTCAATTTTTCAGGCTTGTCATGTAAACGAAATTGAAAACTATTGTTTCTGTATCATTTGACCTTCACGATCAACGGCTTTCTTGGTCCATTCAGGCAGCACTGTATTAATGAATACATTCTTGCTTTCATGGAGAGACGGCATATCGAGTCCAATAAAGGCCTGGGCTTTTTCCCGGTTTGACAGGTCGGGCATCTGAATAGGTGTTTTAACACCATGGCTAATTAGAATACTGTTAAGCAACAACCTTCCTTCCTGAGCTTTTTGGATGGAGGTGCCTAAAATGCGCAATGCTTCGGCCGGGGTGTGGAATCCCATTGAATTGCCGGCAGCAACATAATCCCAACGCCATTGTGCATGACGAATAAGTGTAAGTACCGGTTCCATTTCCTGTTCGGTGGCACCATTATCCCATGCCGTTTTAGCTTCAATATGCAGTTTTGCGATATTTTTCTCAGCTATTCGGCGGAGTTCATATATCTTATTCTGACGGTTGACTACATTTTCCATCAGCTTCCCTTCACCTTCACGGTGACATACAACGCATGAGCCGGAAATGTTTGCCAAGGGGCTTTGGATCTTATGATCAGTATATTTCATGCCTCCATCACGCTTGTATGGCATGTGGCAATCAGCACATGAAACACCTCTGTCGAAGTGTACACCAGTAGTAAACTGTTCATAATCAGGATGCTGGCCTTTAAGCATGGGGGCTTTGCTGAGGGCATGAACAAAGTCAACATGTTTCACACTATCATAATAGGCTTCCATGGCTTCAACGGAGAATCCATTATCCCATGGGAAAGTTAGATATTTGTTCTCACCTTTAAAGTAATACTCAACATGGCACTGGGCACAAACCAGTGATCTCATTTCCTGATGGGTAGCTTTTGTAATGTCCTTCCCCATGCGTTGGTATGCTTCAATAAGGGCCGGACGGGTAATGCGCAGGTTCATGGTTTTGGGGTCATGGCAGTCCTGACAGCCAATATTATTGACAACTTCCGAACCGAGATCGGTCCATTTTCCTTTGTAGAAGTTCTCAACCCCCATTTGATTCATCAATCGGGGCACATCCGTGCTCTTGCAGGTCCAGCAGGTGGCAGGCTGCGGTACGTCGGTACGAAG
>JAEYXG010000261.1 GCA_023428585.1 Bacteroidota bacterium | reverse complement strand
GTAATAGACTGACACCCCTCCACGACCGGTAATAATAAATTCCTTAAAAGCTTGATTCTTACCATCATCCTCAAAAACATGAATAGGGATATTGTATTTGAATGCCAAAAATTCAGCCCAGGCAGGTCCAAACCTACGGTTATCATTTTGAAACTGCCTATGCTCAAATGGAAGATATTTGTCAGTTACAATCATAACCGTTGCATCGGCACCATTATAATGGTTGCAAACTTCGGCCTTTACTTTTACTTTATGAATCCCTATGTTTTGAACTGCACAACCCGACATCATACAGGCTAAAAATGCAATCAAGAGTTTAATTACTGAAGGCATATGCAGTAATTTGAAAATTATTTCCTATTCAAATATACATAATTTATTATTGATTGTTGAATGTTCCGGGAGATACTATTATTGTGCAATCAGATTATTGATAAAGCCTCTCTACAATCGATTGGTAAATATTTGACCGGAAGCTCTTCCCGAAGCAACTTTTTTACTATGTTTGAAGAAGATTTGTTTCTATTTTAAACATTAACAAGGTACAAGTTATATGGAATATGAAATCCTGAAGCCGATAAAGGAAGGCAACATTGTGGTACTCACGCTGAGCAGGCCACAGGCGCTTAATGCGCTGAATACAAAGTTTTTTGATGAAATGGATCATTATCTTGATTCCATTGCCTCTGATGATACGGTAAGAGTTCTGATCATTACCGGTGAAGGGAAGGCTTTTGTTGCAGGTGCCGATATTGCAGAGATGGTAAATATGAATGGCGAACAGGCCCGCGCATTTTCAAGAAAAGGACAGGAGGTTTTTGATAAAATTGGTATCATGCCATTTCCGGTTATAGCCGCCATCAATGGTTATGCATTAGGCGGAGGTCTTGAACTGGCCATGGCCTGTGATATTAGGATAGCATCAGATAAAGCGAAATTCGGACAGCCGGAAGTAAGTCTTGGCCTTATACCGGGTTACGCGGGTACTCAACGTTTACCCCGACTGACCAATCTTGCCGATGCCCTTTACCTGCTTGCAACCGGTGAAGCCGTGGATGCCACTACTGCTCTTGCCATGCGTCTGGTGCAGAAGGTTACTGAACCTGAAAACCTGATGACCGAAGCAATGCGTATTGCCACAGTAATAGCTTCAAGAGGCCCTATGGCCGTTAAATTGGTGAAATCAGTAACAAGAAACGGACTTAATGGCAGTTTCAGTGAAGGTGAACTCCTTGAATCAAAACAGTTTGGTGATCCTTTCGGAACCGAGGGTACCGAAGGTATGAAGGCATTTCTTGAAAAACGCAAGCCTGAATGGTAAACCCAACCGCATCATGCAACGGCTGACTTGTGGTTAAGCATCCACTGTTGTTCAGTTGGCATGTCATCACTTGCAAAGGGAATTGTGGTTAGGAATTCAATTGATAACTATGGTTATTAACATATCAGAACAATAAACAAGATACTCTATGGAATACAATGATAGAATACAGAATGTTACAGTATTGGGTGCTGCCGGTAAAATGGGCAGTGGCATCCTGCTGTTGATGGCCATTGAGATGGCTGATCAGAAATTGAAGCCCGAGAACAAGGAGAAGCCTTTTGTGCTTAATGCCATGGATGTTACCTCAGGCGCCTTGCCCGGCCTGATGAAATATATACGCGCTCAGGTACTCAAAGCTGCTGAGAAAAAGGTGGTTGCCCTGAGAAAGATATATGCCGACAGGAAAGACCTCATTGAAAATGCCGAGATCATCAATGAATATATTGAAGATGTGATGAGTATCATCAGGCCGGGTACCCGTATTGAGGTTGCCTATGAAAGCACACTGGTGTTTGAAGCTGTGAGTGAGAATGCGGCTCTGAAGGCGAAGCTCTTCAGCCAGATTGACCAGAATAACCAGCTGAAACCATGGTATTTTACCAATACTTCGTCAGTGCCTATTGAAGGCTTGAATGAGAAGTCCGGTATTGAAGGAAGGGTGCTGGGCTTCCATTTCTATAATCCGCCTGCCGTACAGAAACTTGTTGAGTTGATCACCATAAAGGAGAATCCTGTAGGAATGAGGGAATTTGCTGTTGAATTGGCAAAGAACCTTCGTAAGATTATTGTGCCTTCAAACGATATTGCAGGATTTGTCGGTAATGGCCATTTTATGCGTGATGCCCTCTATAGTATCCAGAAAGCAGAGGCTTTATCAGCTGAGATGCCTATATATGAAGCCGTTTATGCGGTGAATAAGGTGAGCCAGGATTTCCTGATGCGCCCCATGGGTATCTTCCAACTGATAGATTATGTGGGTGTTGATGTTGTCCGTTTTATTATGAACGTGATGAATCCCTATATGAAGAATGAAGATCTGCACAGTGATATGCTTGATAAGCTGTTTGATTTGGGTGTAAAGGGCGGTCAGTTTGCTGATGGAAGCCAGAAGGATGGTATCCTAAAATATGAAAAGGGCCGTCCGGTTGCAGTTTATAGTCTTGAAAGGAAGGATTATGTGGCATTTGCATCCTTCGCAGGTAAGATTGATGAATGGTTGGGTGAAATGCCCAAAGAGGTGATGCCCTGGAAGAATATCATCAAGTTGGCTGATAGGGATGCTGCAGCCAAAGAGGCATTTGCACAGCTTAAGAACATGAAGACCAAGGGTGCAGAACTGGCATTGGCCCATGCCCGCCGATCACGTGAGATTGGTGAACAGTTGGTGAATACCGGCGTTGCTGCCTCTGCCCAGGATGTAAATACGGTGCTGGCTACCGGTTTCTTCCACGCCTACGGACCTGTTAATGATTTTGTCAACTAACCTTTAATACCTGAACAAATGAAACCACGCATAAAGATATATATGATTGCCGGTTACAATACCATCTCCATGGGGACCGGACGAAAGGAATTCAACCCAAAAAGAGAACGCCCCGGGCTTGAGCATTATCTTAAAGAGGCAGGCCAGGGTACTCTTCAGCAGATTGGAGGTGCCGGGAATGTAGATGAAGGTGTTGTTGGCAACTTTATGGCAGCCCGCTTTAATAAACAGGGCCACCTTGGTGCATTTATGGCGATGATAGATCCTGAATTGCGGTACAAGCCTTCATTACGGGTGGAAGGTGCCTGTGCTTCAGGCGGTCTTGCCCTTGTTAGTGGTATTAAGTCGGTGCTTTCAGAATCAGCTGATGTTGTTCTGGCAATTGGCGTTGAGGTGCAGAATACCGTGAAGGCTATTTATGGCGCCGATATACTGGCTTATGCCGGCTGGTTCAATAAACGAAAGGATGGACATGCTTATTTCTTCCCGGGTCAATTCAGTGACCGGGCAGGGGCTTATTTCAGCAAATATGGTCGTGAGAAGACTCGTTTAGGTATGGCACGCTGGTATCGCAATGCCATTGAGAATGCCCGCTTATGCCCTACAGCCCAGGAGTATAGTAATAGCACCGCTGATCTCGATGCCCAGGGACTCACTGAACCCACACCCAAGTCCTTTACCGATAATCTCAACGTATTCGACTGCTCAAAGGTGTCAGATGGCGCTTCAGCCATTGCCATTGTTTCGGAAGAAGGGCTCAAGCGTGCCGGAGTTCCATTGAAGGATGCCGTTGAGGTTGTTGCCGTTGGGCATGCTACCGATGACATCACCGCCGATCCTGAAGACCGTACCGTTATGTCAACCATCAGAGAAGCGGTGAAGATAGCTCTAAAAGATGCAGGCATTACGGTTGATCAGCTTGCAACCATTGAAACGCACGACTGCTTCTCCATTGCCGGTCTGATTACGCTGGAGTCCATTGGACTGGCAGAACCTGGAAAGGGAGCTGAATTTATACTTGAAGGGCATACTTCACGTACCGGCAAAATCCCTATCAACACTACAGGAGGCCTGATAGGGTGGGGGCATCCTACCGGCGCTACCGGTGTTCACCAGGCAGTAACCGTTTGGGAACAACTCACCGGCAGGGCAGGCAATGCACAGATAAATATACCAACCGATAAACCTTATGCACTGTCCATCAACATGGGTGGTGACGACAGGACGGTGGTTGCAATCGTTTATAAGAAATTATAGTGCGGTACTGTAAATTAATTGTAGTATTTGAAGTTGTACTGAAGTACATGAAATTGCAATGAAAAACAAGGTACTATAATTCAGTATCTGAAATAAAAAAGACCTTCACTAATGCAGTGAAGGTCTTTTATTATTACTGACTTTTGATTTATGCTTTGAGTGTGCCACTTCGTATCTGCAGTGTTAAAAATGCAGTGTCATTGAAACGCATGCTTCTCGAAGTATCCCTCAATTATACATTCTTCAATATTACGGCAGTTCCCATACCACCGCCAATACACAGGGAGGCAAGTCCCAGCTCTTTGCCGGTACGCTTCATCTCATGGATGAGGCTTACGGTGATGCGGTTACCTGAAGCTCCAATGGGGTGGCCTAAAGCAATGGCGCCACCATTAACATTGCAGTTCTGCTCAAACCATTCAGGAGTAACACCATGTTCTTCGCACAATTGCTTGATAACTCCCAATGATTGGGCTGCAAAAGCTTCATTCAATTCCAATACCTGAATATCCGATAGTTTAAGGTTGGCTTTCTTCAGCGCCTTGCGTATGGCAGGAACCGGTCCCAGTCCCATAACTGCAGGCTCCACACCTCCCTGTCCTATGGCAATAATCTCTACCAGTGGGGTCAGTCCATGTTCTTTAACGGCCTCTTCACTTGCAGCCATCACAAACGATGAGCCATCATTG
>JAEYXG010000253.1 GCA_023428585.1 Bacteroidota bacterium | reverse complement strand
TTCAACTCATCAGGATATGTTGAAAGTTTCTTTTCAAGGATTGCAATCATTTCATTTTTAGATGGTGAAAAAGATTGAATTTGTCTGGTTTGTATTGAAAATATAAACCCGGGAACAGCAATTGGCCGAATATCAGGTGTATTGTATGGATATGGGATGGTAATAACTATCAAGTCTTCTTTGAAATCAACTTTAAAGGGAATCTTATCATTTTGGGCAAGGCAGTTAACTGAGAACATAGTTATTACCAGGATTGAAATTAATTTTCTCATAACCGGTGAATTTATCTAATAACAAGAATTTTACAACTACCAATTTTATTATTTCCACTGTAAGCAACGGCTATATATAAACCCTCAGGCCAGTTCTCAATGTTGATCTTGCTTTCATTTATACCACTGTTAACTTCAAAATATGTCATTTCATAACCAAATGAATTAAAGAATCTGATTGTGATATTTCTGTATAATAATGTATTGTCATATACAATCTTAAGGTTGTTGCTTGCCGGGGTAGGTATGGGTGTCATTTTCATACCAAAGTGCCGTACAGGTGGTTGATAATCGTTGTTTTTCACGACTATCAGGCAATTATCAAGTGATACAGTGTGGCTTTCAATTTCCGGGCATAGTGAATCATAAGAAAATGCGCTCCAATTGATAGTATCAAAGGTTATAGGATTAATTGAAAAGCGGGATGCAAAAACATCAGTTATATATGAGCTACCTGTTGCTTTTGCACCAGGAGTAATTATTTTATTGTCGCGTGTTATAACAGGTAAACCAATATACTTTCGGGGAGGTACTGTATCAAACATAAAAAAGTCATGAACCACACCCATCGTATCTATTTTAGCCATTGCAGGACTTGAATCATAACTGTTCAAATCAAAAGGATACATATTCAAGGTTGTAAAAAAGTATCCATTGTAATTCTTTGAAATGAGACACTTATTTCTGGTTACTCTATTGTTATATTCAACAGCAATTTCCGTATCAAATAATGGGTTTCCATTTGATGATATTTTGAAAATATGCGGATAGTATACACCCGTTTGAACATCAAAAGTTGCACCATCAGTATAAATTGCTCCATTATATTCTTGTGAAGTACGCCCAAAACTGTAAACATAGTCATCTACACCATGAACATAAAACCACACTTCGTTGCCTTCTGCATCAGCTTTAACAATAAACATCCTAATCCATCCTCCATTTGGAGGATCACCCGGATTTGGCCAATAGCATTCACCGGTTACCAAATAACCACCATCACTCAGTAACAATAATTTGTATACCCAGGGGTTCCAAATTTGTGGGTGCAAGGTTCTGCTTACAATTTCTTTCCTCCAGACTGGCTGACCATCAGGACTGAATTTATGAAGGTGAACGGCCTTGGTCATATCAACATCGTTTTGAGAACTCAGTGCAACAATACTTTTATCGGGTAACATCACTGCATCATTAAAAAAGTCAGGATAATCCAGATTATTTATTAACGAAGTACACCAAACCTTTTGTCGGCATGAATCTAATAAAACAATCATAGGATTCTCTCCAACTGAAGGTTGCAATGTTGAACCTGCCATTACCAATTCACCTTGTGGTGATAATGATGGAAATTCAAATAACGAGTTTTCCGTATTTCCCGCACCTAAAATAATTTCATAAATCAAATTGCCATTATCGTCAATTTTGTAATTCAAATTATGATGATTAAGAGGTGATGTATTCCAGACCGCTAAGCTTAAAATATAGCCTTTATCATAATCCTCCAGCATACTACAAGCTTCATGGTAGGTCCATCCGGGAACTAAAAATTCTTTATACCAGGGTTGAGCTTTTAGAAAGATGGGAATGAGCAAGAACAGAATAAATATCGATTTCTTCATTACAGAATGAATTATAGCCATAGCGGGTGTTAACCGCTATGGCAAATATATTCTATTTAACTATCGAAAACTTAATCGTTTGAATCTTTGATCTTGTATCGGATAACTCCATTATATAATTACCTGAATTCAGATCATTCAAATAGAGGATGACCTGACTATTATTATTAAATAATGGTTTAGTGATTTTCTTATTTCCTGAAATATCAAAAATTGAAAGTAAACCATTATCAGATCCGACTGGTAGATTATATTCAACTATCACAAAATCCTTAGAAGGATTTGGATATATTTTCAAATTATCATTCACGATCTCAACATTGGTAATTTCAACGCTGTTTACTCTTCTGATTTTTTCGGACTTAAAGGAAGATGGAAAACTATAAGGCTCATGATAATCAATTTTGTTTCTCTTAATCAGAATGTTACGGGCATATGCTCTAACTTGTTCATTTTGACATTCTGAAAAATCAATCTCATTTGATGGAATACTATCAAGAGAACCATAAGTAGCGATTTTTTGAATGAAAGCCAAAAAATCATTGTATTCTATTTGCTGATTACCTAAATCAATTTGAACCGGGATGCCATTTACAGTAGAAACAGCTTCTAATAGGTTATCGTCATGAATCTCATATAGGGCCTTTAAGTATTTTGCCTTTAGTAAATTGATCTCATCACACAATTTAATGACTGAATCAAATTGAATGCTTTCATCTTGGTGAAATGAAAGTAACTTCCTAAAAATTTCATCATTATTAGAGAACATGAAAGATAACTCAGATTCAAGCAATTCTTTTGATGACATGGTAGTCACACTTTCAATGATTTCATTATAAAGGATGTCTGGCATTGGGATAATCCTGTTATCAATTGCCGATAATAATATCTCAGATTTAGCAGAATGACTATTTGCCACCATCAAATCTCTGATCATAACATTGTTCAGCACATCTTCTTTAAAAATTGCTTCATGAATTACTGTATCAGATAAAAATGGCGAACTAGATAGTAACTCCGATTGGAGGTCAACAGCAATTTCAGGGTAAGAGTATTCAATCTGATCTATTAATTCCTGAGTGTTGCCATTATCTATTGTTTGAATTAGGTTTTGCTCTAAAGTATCAATTGTAAGTTCATTAATTACCAACATCTCTTTAAGCTCTTCTTTTGTCTCCCCACCATTATTTGTTTTTGGACAGCTAGTTAAGGAATCATAGGGATACTGTGACGGATATTCATTAACATTCAAGGTTCTGAAAGGGTCAGTGAGGTTCTCTTCAAATAATATATTTTTATGTCGCAGGTAGTCAATACTTGAAGCCCTATTATTTATACTCCAATAATCAGGATTTGTTTTTAAATTACTAAACAGGTTACCAGCTGCAGAAATATTATTAATATCTCTTAAATCACCTTGGTACTTCTTAATTCCCTGGTAAGATTTTAAAGAATAGACTGAGATATCAGACAGGCATTTTTTAAAAGTGTTACATCTGATTTCTAATCCGGTTAAACCATCAATACTTCTGTTCTTACCTTGAGCATGAATACCATAGCTAAGATTGGTAAAAAGATTTCCTTTTATAATATTGTTATCAGAACCTGAGTTATTTACAACAATCCCTATTTTATGACTTATCGATCCAATTGGAGCAGTTAAAATAAAAAAATGATTATCTTCTATCGTGTATTTTGTACTTGCATCCAAATATATACCCGCAGAAGAAGTGGTATCAATAAAGGTTTGGATAGGTGATGGAGTAACTTGATTGGAGATAAATTTAAATCCCAATATACCACTTACATATGCCCCGGTATAATTATTTTCAAAAATACAGTTTTCAACACGAGCTGATAATGTGGTTGCTGCTCCTAACATGTAAATTCCATATTTCAAATTCTTGAATTCACTCCGGATCATGTTTGCAGCTGGACAGGGAACAACCTGACCAGTACAATATTCATCAACTATGAATGAAGAATTAAAGCTATAAATTCCAATAGTAGTATTACTTTTTTCAAGGTTGTTAAAAATACATCCCTTGAAATCAACTCCATTCACTTCATTTAACTTAACAAAATATTCAGGTTCCGAACCATCGATTAGTAAGCTGTCGATAATAAATGAACAGTTTGAAAAACTGCAAAAGTCATTATTATTCTGAAAATTGTATGGATTAATGCTAACAGCTAATCTGTTGTTCTTAAATATTCCTCCATTTCCAATAATGATTGCCCCACCATTTGTAATAGTAGTACTATCAGGGTCAAAGCCAGGTTGAACAGTAGCTATACCTGTGATAGCATTCTCAATCATCCCATTATTAATAACAACAACCTTTCCTTGATTAATGGGATTTTGAGATGATTTTGGATTACTGTAAGCAAGCACACCTTGCCATAATCGATGAGGTTCGCCTGTTAATCTTCCTCCATCAATAATTAGTTGTCCACCTAATCTTACCTTTACTCTTGCATGCTCCCTAAAGAACACATCTGACTTTACTCTTAAAGTGCTTCCACTGCATATTACAATCGAATCTTTTACATAAACAGGATTTGTCCAAGTGACATCAGTGGAATCACATATCTCATAGTTATGTACTTGACTTTCCACTTCTAATAATGCTTTATATGCATTAATTCTTCTGCCCGTTTGATTTAAATAAAGTCCGGCATCCTTCACAATATCTGTATTGCTAGCTGATTTAATTATGGCCTGAACTTCTGCTGCACTTAGCCATGGATTTTGAGATTTAATCAATCCTGCCAACCCAGCTACAATAGGAGTAGCAAACGAAGTGCCACCATAACCATTCCAGAATGGATTTTCTCTATCACAAATTATTGTATCAATGGTAACTCTTATTTGATCTATAACAGTATCGTAAACGTATGTAGTATCATAACAGATTGTTTTCGTTGTTTGCTGACCCATCAAATCATAACCCGGTGCT
>JAEYXG010000289.1 GCA_023428585.1 Bacteroidota bacterium | reverse complement strand
ATATAATGCTCCCTGGCCTCTATCGTTTCATGAGTTGGAGGTTTCAATGACGCTCCAGCCTTCTGATGTAAATGTACACGACCCACTCCATCACTCTGTAGTATAGCATCAATAATACCAACATCTTCACTAGTCGGTTCAAGCAATACAGCAGCAGCAGCATCTCCAAAGATAGGACATGTTGCTCTATCGGTATAATCAACTATAGACGACATCTTATCAGCCCCAACAACAATTACTTTTTTGTAACTGCCGGTTTCAATAAATTTTGAAGCAGTAGACAAGGCAAAGAGGAAACTTGAGCATCCTGCATTTAAATCAAACCCAAAGGCATTTCTTATATCTGTCTTATCGGCAATGATATTAGCAGTTGCCGGGAAAACCATATCAGGAGTTACAACAGCACAAATAATCAGATCTACTTCAGAAGGCCGAGTGTTCGTTTTGAAAAGCAATTGCTTAACCGCTTCAGCTCCCATATCAGAGGTAGCTTTCCCATCACCCTTTAATATTCTCCGCTCTTTAATACCGATTCGTGTCATTATCCACTCATCAGAAGTATCAACCATCCTGCTTAATTCTTCATTAGTAAGACGGTACTCGGGCACATAACCACCCACACCAGTAATAGCAGCTCTCATTCTAGACATCACTGTAAGTATTAGAACAAACGTTGTTTAAAAAACTTCGCCAGGAATCTTCGCTAATGCCTTTTTGATTTTAGCAGACAATTTTGCATTATGAACATCACGGGCAAGTAACAACATGTTTTTAATAGCAATATTATTTGAGATACCATGCCCTACAATGACACTTGAATTAATTCCTAAGATAGGGGTTCCCCCATACTTTTCATAATTAAATCGTTCAAAGTACTCATCAGTAAGGCCATGTTTCATCATTATCCTAAACATGCCTTCAATATTCTTCAATAGAATATTTCCGGTAAATCCATCACATACTATAACATCTGCCTTGTTTCGCAGAATATCACGTCCCTCAATATTACCGATGAAGTTGTAATCTTTACTATTCTTCATCAAATGATAGGCTGCCTGTGATGATATATTCCCTTTCTCTTCTTCTTGCCCAATATTTAAAAGTGCAACGCGTGGGGAATCTACTTTATAAACACTCTCAGCCATTATTGATCCCAACAAACCAAACTGATACATAACATCAGGTTTAGCATCCGGATTGGTGCCCACATCAACTAAAAGACTAACTCCACCACCTTCTTGCGGTAAAACAGATGAAGTACATGGCCTAATAACGCCCTGAATATTATTTACGCTGTATATTGAGCCAACCAGCATTGCTCCACTGCTACCAGCACTTGCAAAAGCATCAATTTGCTTATGTTTTAGAAGATCAAAGCCTATTGAAATACTTGAATGTGGTTTCTTTAAAATAGCACGGGTTGGGTGTTCCCCCATATGAATTACATCCTGTGCATGTACTATTGAGAACTTGTCAGAACTAACATTTAGCTTCATGAGTTCTGCCAAGATCATATCCTTATTCCCTATAAGAACAATTTCATCAGTAGGAGCAATTTGTGTTAAAGCTAACACAGCTCCTGATATAGTAGATACAGGAGCGAAGTCACCGCCCATAACATCAAGTCCGATTTTCATCTGACGATATTTGAGTTAGAAATCTTCAAAAACAAATTAAGCTGTGGTTGCCTTTTCAATGGCAAGTTTTCCTTTGTAATATCCACACTCCGGGCATACTCTGTGATATAACACAGAAGTGCCACAATTTGAACAAATAGCTATTGTAGGAGCTACAGCTTTATAATGTGTTCTTCTTTTAGCTGTTCTGGTCTTCGAAAACCTATGTTTTGGATTTGGCATTTCTTCTTTATTTTGTTGATTATTATTATTCTAAATTTACATCTCTCAATTTATCCCATCTGGGGTCAATTTCCTTTTGTTCTGAGCTCTTATCAATGCGACCAATTACATCTGGATCGCATGCTGATTGTCCATTTTCATCCTCAGGGTGTATGACTCTGAAAGGCACCAACAGACTTAGATAATCATAAATAAACGGAGAAATATTAATCTGT
The DNA here is from genome assembly GCA_023428585.1 of Bacteroidota bacterium. GTDB lineage: Bacteria > Bacteroidota > Bacteroidia > Bacteroidales > Lentimicrobiaceae > Lentimicrobium. The sequence goes on along the minus strand of JAEYXG010000289.1, from coordinate 9,260 downwards.
GACTCCGTTTCCGGAATAACGATTATATTGTCATCTTCTTCTTTAAACTCATGCCCAAACTTTACAAACAGCACCTCTTCAGCCTCTATTGGCATGTGAAAATTATCAAGACACCTGCTACAAGTTACTTCCAGTGTACCTTTCATTGTAAAGGTGAGTTCAAGCATTCTATCATGCTTCTTTAAATCCAAATGCACTATAACCTGAGCCCGCCTAATTTCTGAATACTCAAAACATTCAAAGAACTTGTCATCAATCAGGAATTCAAACTTATGATCCCCGGTACTCAACCCAACAAATGGAATTACAAAATTTTTCAAGTAATCCACAACTTTATGGTTTAGTTTTAGGGGTGCAAAAGTAAGCAATATTATTGTATCCGCAAAAAATTAATTGATCCTCAGGAGCTAAAAAACCTAAATCCAATACTTTAATTCTTTGAACCAATAAATCCAATTGGTTCAAAGTTGCAACTATCCATACTTTTCGAGTTCTTGTAAAGGTAAAATAGTTGAAAGTAAATTCTACTTGAAAGCTTTTTCAGGCAAGCCGTCACCAGATAATTTCAAACGTTCCATATAACTTGGAACTTCTCTACCCATAAGCTTATCAACATATAGTTTAGCAAGATACTGACCTAGCATAAAACCCTGCCCGCGCAAGCCCACCAATAATCCATTATCAGTGTCCACAATCATTCTAGGCTCAACATAATATCCTGCCCAAACAGCCTGAAAACCAACAGAAGAGAGACTTGGGAACCAGTCAACAAATACCTCCGATACTATTTCTAGAAACTGTTTTGAGTTTATCTTCAAGTTTTTATCAGCTTCTAAAGGATCAACTGCCGGTGAAGCACACCCTATAATCTGACCTGTTTCAGCAAGTTGCTGACCATAAACAGCAACAAATCCTTTAAACTTTCGCCTGTCAATAATCATATCAAGAGGATTTCCGTTTACTCCCATAAACGGCAACCTCCGGGTAATAAATGCCTGGTGTTTGACCGGATATAATCCTGTCTCCAAACCAAGTTTACTGGCAAACTTTCCTGCTTCAGCACCTAATGCATTAATAAAGATGTTGGTATGATATTCTATATAATTACTATCGTGGTCCTGCACCAATACGATGTATTCCTTCCCCTCTTTTCTTACGTCGATTACGCGACAATCTTCCTTTATACTACCTCCTTTGTCCAAACCAATTCGTCGAATAAGATCCAATACCAAACCGGGCGTTGCCTGCCAACAATCGCGTGTTATCAATGCACCTAGATAAGTTTTCAGATTAGGATTTATATGTGGCGAAATATGTTTACTAAAGTCTTTAGGGTCAACCATATAAGCATCTGACCAAGCCCTTGAGTTTTCAAGTGCTTGCAACACTTGCTCGTCATGTGCAAAGTTTACATAGTTGGTTTGCTTATAATTAATATTTGAAATTCTCTGCAGATCCTTGAAAATTTCAAGATTCTTCATTGCTATATCAGCTATTTCCGGCAAGCTGAATGCAGGTCGACCACCAGCGATATTTCTCCACGATGAACCTCTGTCAGCATTTACCAAAACAGGTTTAAGCCCTGCCTCCGACAAATATCTAAAAAGCGATGATCCGGCCATACCACCACCACAAACCAGTGATTCAACATCAACATGAGTTCTTGTTGTTTTTTTTGAATTAATATAAATTTGTTCGTGTTTCTGATGTGGATACAATTCTCCCATTGTCAATTGGTTGGACAATGGACCCCGGGGAGTCGCATCACCAACAATGGTAATTCCATGACCGGAAAGGGTTTGTTTTAACCTTCTAATACATCGCTTACCACGACAAGCACCCATACCCAGGCGGGTTGTGTGCTTTACTTCATCAACGGAAATAAACTTGCGATCTCCAATTGTTTCTACAATTTCATCCAATGTAACATCGTCACAATGACAGATGTACATCTTTTGTGAATCAGTGTAATCAATCGACTGTGTTTCTACTGGTTCGGGATAGTTCTCCTTAACAATAAAACCTCTCACATTAATCAGCTCCTCATCGTGAATATCGAGAGATTTTACTCGGGCGATATTTGTTTTATTAGGTTTCTTAAGTATTTTCTCAATAATGCCATTACCTAAGATCTCTCCATTATTATCAACTAAATATACTTCAGATTGCTCCTCAGCATGATATTCAATTGGCAGGAAAAGCCAATCCTTTTTCACATGATAACCAAAGATAGCCAATCCAGGACACTGATAGACACAATCCATACAACCTATACATTTATCAAAATCGATTTGTGGGACTGTGCTAGTGGATGTTTTAGTAATAGCACCATGAGTACATGAAAATTCACAAGGATTACAGGCAAAACCGTATAAGCAATCTATTTGAACGAAAGGTTTGCCGTAAATACGTTCTTCCGAAGGTTTATAAGGTTGTTCAATAATACGTTTAGGATGTTGCTGGGAATCTATATACTCTTTTGAAACATTAAGATATTCATCGTATTTGAAGCGTTTACCCATTTCCTGCAAGATTTCAAAGGCCACTTGTCTACCTCTTAAAACTGCACTGGTTCCTTCTCCAATTCTTATTGCATCACCTGCACCAAAACAATGACGTCCAAATACTTCATTACCTTTGATTATAAGTTGGTCATCAGGCACTAAACCTGTACAAATATTAATGGCATCAATACCATCTATTATTGTTTCGGTACCTGGAATCGGTTTGAAATTTTCACATTTTGCGATAACGGCCCCGATGATACCATCATGATTTTCATTGGGAATAGCTTTCAGCAAAATATGTGAAAGCATAATTGGTATACCGAGCCTACGTACCCTGTTGGCCTGAACCGGAAAACCACCTTCAAAAGGCTGAGCTTCAATGATTGCCTTAACTCTGGCACCAGCTTGCATCAACTGGTATGAGGTTAGGTAACCGATATTTCCTGCTCCCACAGTAAGAATATTTTTACCAAGCAGAGTGAATTCAGTATTCATCATCTTTTGCACAACTGCTGCAGTATAAACTCCTGGCAAGTCATCATTTTCAAATGCAGGCATAAAAGGAACAGCACCCGTAGCCACCACCATATACTCTGCTTCTACATAATATATCTCATTGGTCTTAATATTCTTGACTGCAATTCTTTTCCCTTCAAGAACATCCCATACCGTACTGTTAAGAAAGATTCCCGAATGATCATCACCTGCTAAAGTTTGTGCAATGTCAAATCCTCTCATACCACCAAATTTCTTCTCTTTCTCAAAAAAGAAAAACTGGTGTGTCTGCATCAAAAACTGACCACCTATATGAGAATTGTTATCAATAACAATGTTGTCAACCCCCTGATTGTTCAACTCTTCACGTGCTGCTAATCCAGCCGGACCAGCTCCAATAATCGCCACTTCGGTTCTGAAAACCTTAATTGGACCTTCGCTCTCAACTTTTACTATTCCTGGAGCATAGTCGTGAGGTATCTCACTCACTTGCTTCACCCCATCAACCTGTGTGATGCATATTCTCTTAATTTGACCATCCACCACCATTTCACAGGCACCACACTTGCCTATTCCACATTCAAGGCTTCTTTCTCTATTTTGTAAACTATGACTATGTATGGGATAGCCTGCTTGATGTAGCGCAGCCGCAATTGTAAAACCTTTTTCACCTTTTATAACATTTCCGTTAAATAAAAAGGAAACTTCTTCTGCAGTTGGAATTTCCAGTATAGGGTGAGAGTTTATCTTATTCATTTATTTGATGATTGTTGTTGTTTTTTGGTTGTTTAACTAGCTTCGTTAGGATGGGCAAATTTATGATTATTTGTTTTGATACAATTTATTTTTCTACCACAATTTTCTTTCTTAAGAAAACATTATCAACCCTTTAACTTAGACTCGTTCCAAATAAAAGACAGCATTTTCAATAAATATCAGCTATAATCTGCAAGTGCAACTTATTCACATGCCTATGGATTGAGGATAATGCAGATAATAAATGGCGGGATGTATAGTTAATAATACAGGTTAATCGTTATATAAACCTCATTACCAAAAAGGTCGGATAAAAATTGTTCAGTGCTGATTTACAAATGCATTATAGTAAGCGATAAAAGTTTGCCAAAAATTTGTTAATTTTGCACTTCGAAAGAAAGAAAGGGAAAATCATGGAAAAAACGAGGATACTTTTTGTATCTCAGGAAATAGTACCTTATTTGAAAGACAGCCAAATGGGCACTATAGGTCGTCATCTTCCCCAAGGTATACAAGAAAAGGGACGTGAAATAAGAACTTTCATGCCACGTTTTGGTCACATCAATGAACGTAGGAATCAACTTCATGAAGTTATCCGTTTGTCTGGAATGAACTTGATTATTGATGATACTGACCACCCATTAATTATCAAAGTGGCCTCTATTCAGTCAGCCCGCATGCAAATATACTTCATTGACAATGATGACTATTTCCAGCGTAAATCAATGTTCAGGGATAAAAACAATAAGTTTTTTAAGGACAATGAGGAAAGAGCCATTTTCTTTTCAAGGGGTGTTATTGAAACTGTTAAAAAACTGGGGTGGTCTCCTGATCTTGTTCATTGTCATGGTTGGATGACCAGCCTAATTCCCATTTACATTAAACGAGCTTTCAGGGAAAATCCTTTATTCTCTGAAACTAAGATTATTACATCGCTTTATGACGATGATTTTGAAGAACCATTAAATAAAGATTTTGCCAACAAAATAAAGCTTGATGGCATTACTATAAAGGATCTCAAGCACTTTAAAGTTCCAACATATACTAATATGATGATGTCAGCTATTGATTTCTCTGAAGGTATAATTGTTGGGAGCGAAAACGCAAATCCACAATTAGTTGAATATGCCAACTCAAATGGGAAATTAGTATTGCCATTCCAGTCGAATAACTTTATCGACGTTTATAACAATTTTTATGATAAAGTACTCGCTTCCCCTGTAATAGCTAATGATTAACGGTTAACTTGCACCACTTTTATAAAAAACCAAAACCACAAACCGTGCGCCAGTATTCTTTAACAAGGCTAGTTTTCATTCTCTCTCTAATAACAATTCTCGGGTCATGCAAAAAGGAACCTGACCTTCTGGGTCTTGACTTGATCCCGGAGAGTGATCTTCTTAGTCATAAATTCATTGACACTACAACTATAATAGCTTATTCAGTGATGGAGGATTCACTCCGCACGGATGTAATGACTACTAATCTGCTGGGGTCTGTTTCAGATCCAGAGTTTGGGACAACAACTGCTTCAATATATACTCAATTCCGTCTTTCATCTACAAATGTCAGCTTTGGTACTAATCCTGTTGCCGACTCAATTATTCTTACTATCCCATATAAAGGAATATATGGTGACACATTAGCTACTCAAAATATTAGAATTTACGAGCTTGATGACACATTGAGCAAATATCAACATTATTATCATGTCAGTACATTGCCTGTTCAATCTCAATTGATAGGCCAGGCAAGCTTTGTTCCCAATACATGGATGGTTGATTCGGTTGATGGTGTTAAGATCTTCCCCCATATGAGAATCGTTCTTTCACAAGAGTTTGCAACTAAGATTATAAATGCTGAAAGTGCCACTCTTGCTGAGAACAAGGTCTTTACCCAAGTATTCAAGGGATTGTATTTAACATCTGATGACGCCTCAACTCCCGGCTCCGGGGCAATAATGTATCTCGATCTTAACCATACACAGTCAAAAATAAAGCTGTATTACCATAATTCCACTGATACTTTAACTGAGGACTTTTTAATTAATTCCAATAGTATAAAGTTTAATCATTATAACCATTTTAATTATTCAGGTGCCAATCCATTACTCCTTGATCAATTTTCAGGAAATCCCGAATCGGGTAAAGACAAGCTTTTCCTCCAATCAATGGGAGGAGTGAAAATCAAACTTGAATTCCCATTCCTGGAATCATTAGCCAATAAAAAAATAGCGGTGCATGAAGCTGCATTGATTCTTGAAAATGACAATCCGGATGATTTCTATCCTATGCCATCCTTAATTGGTATACGCACTTATGATACAGCTTATCATGTATTGCCAGATGAAAGCGAGGGTTCTTCCTATATTAATGGGATTGCAGTGACAAATAGCAGGTATAGAATTCGTATAACCAGGTATGTCCAAAATCGTTTATTGCATCCTGAGGAGCCTGATGATCCACTTTTCATAATTGCAGCCGGCAGTTCGTTAAGCAGCAATCGGGCTGTGTTGAAAGGTACTGCTGCAGGTCCGAAAAGAATGCGGTTACTAATTTATTATACTCCTGTAGAGTAATCTTGGTTTTTGTTGAAAATTTGTCTTATTTTATATCTTACCTAAAATAAAAGGGATTTATAGAATACTTTCGCAATCCTAATTGTTTGGTAACTAAATACAACATAAAATGTGTGGAATTGTAGCATATATAGGACCTAAACAAGCTTATCCTATTTTAATTAAAGGTCTTCATCGTCTCGAATACAGAGGTTATGACAGTGCAGGAGTTGCCATCCTGAACTCAGACTTGAAACTCTATAAAACTCATGGCAAGGTAAATGATCTTGAAGAAGCAGTCAAGGGAAAAGACCTGACCGGAACTATCGGAATTGCACATACCAGATGGGCAACACATGGTGAGCCAAATGATGTGAATGCCCATCCGCATTTCTCTTACTCCAAGAATTTAGCCATAATACATAATGGTATAATTGAAAACTATGCCCCATTAAAACAAGAGCTGTTAAAAAGAGGTTATATTTTTGAGAGTGAAACTGATACAGAAGTATTAATCCATCTTATTGAAGATATTCAATTGAACGAAAATGTTTCTCTTGAAGAAGCGCTGCAAATTGCACTTAACCAGGTGGTTGGCGCATATGCAATTGTTATTATCAATAAGCATGAATCTGATAAATTGATCGTTGCACGAAAAGGAAGCCCTTTGGTCATTGGTATTGGAGAAAAAGAGTTCTATGTGGCATCTGATGCAACGCCAATAGTTGAATATACCCGTGATGTGGTTTATTTAAATGATGAGGAAATTGCAGTAATTAGCAGAAACGGTGATTTTACAATAAGAACCATTTCCAACATCGAAAAGACACCATATATCCAGACATTGGAGATAAACCTAAGTGCGCTTGAGAAAGAAGGTTTTGAACATTTCATGTTGAAGGAGATCTATGAGCAGCCAAAGTCAATTCGTGACAGTATGCGTGGAAGACTTATAGCACAAAAAGGGGTTGTTTCACTTGGAGGCATCAGTGAATATAAGCAGAAAATGGTAAATGCCAAACGTATCATTATTGTTGCCTGTGGCACTTCATGGCATGCCGGGATTGTGGGTGAATATCTAATTGAAGAACTTACAAGGATCCCTGTTGAAATTGAATATGCTTCAGAATTCAGGTATAGAAATCCAGTAATTTATGAAGATGATATAGTTATTGCCATTTCTCAATCCGGCGAAACGGCTGATACTCTTGCCGCTATTGAACTTGCCAAATCAAAAGGTGCTACTATTATTGGAATTTGCAATGTAGTAGGGTCTTCCATAGCAAGGGCTACCCATGCCGGTTCATATACTCATGCCGGACCTGAAATTGGTGTTGCCTCTACCAAAGCCTTTACTTCACAAGTAACACTACTAACCCTAATGGCCCTTATGATTGCCGAGGCCAAGGGAACTGTTTCACAGTCAAGATATCATCAACTCATTGCTGAACTTGACTCAATTCCGGCTAAAGTCGAAAAAACACTGCTTGTAAACGATAAGATTATAGAAATCGCCAAAATTTTCAAGGATTCAAGAAACGCTTTATATCTAGGTAGGGGTTATAATTATCCTGTGGCAATGGAAGGTGCCCTCAAGCTTAAAGAAATATCTTACATTCATGCTGAAGGATATCCTGCTGCTGAAATGAAACATGGGCCTATTGCTTTGATTGATGAGGAGATGCCTGTTGTCATTATTGCAACAAATAAGGGAACCTATAAAAAAGTAATATCCAATATTCAGGAAGTTAAGGCTAGAAAGGGTAAGATCATTGCTATAATCACTGAAGGCGACGAAACCGTTAAAGAACTCGCCGATCATTATATTGAAGTGCCTGAAACAGAAGAGATGCTGGTTCCTCTTATTGCAACAATCCCTTTACAGTTGCTCTCATATCATATTGCTGTTATGAGGGGTTGTAATGTTGATCAACCCCGCAATCTTGCCAAAAGTGTTACAGTTGAATAACTCTGCAAATTATTGATATAATTACTCCAATATTCTTATTATTAAGCAAAAGAAACACCTGAAAAGGTGTTTCTTTTGCTTAATAACTCTATTCCCTTTATGCGGCAATCTATCTGCATAAGTAGTAAAGTAACCGCATTGATTTCAACTAGGAAATCCAGTGTAGATTTATTTTAGGTGTTTCAGCGCTTCCTTAAAAGTCTTATCTGTCTTTAAGTAAATTGGATAGAACCCTTTATCATCGAATAGACTCCTGGCTATAAGTGCCTTCATCAGATTTGCAAGCTCAGGTTTGGCAAAAGCAAATCCCTTGCTGTTAGTTTCTACACCTTCCTTCTCTGCATAGGCTAGAAATTCATTGAGTAGATTTGCATCAATAGTAAAACGCTTGTTGAAATCACTGAAATCAGCATATTTATTAAGCGCTGGTCTATTCCTGTCGGTATATTCAAATGTAAATTGGTGAACAATCCCCCTATTAAGAACAGAATTATAATACTTGTAATTTTCATTTCTATCTATGGGGATAAAGATATCAGGCATTATACCACCTCCACCGTAAACAATTTTACCACCTTTCGTCTTGTATTCAATCGAGTCATTTAATTTTATGCTGTCCTTGCTCTCGTATTCACCTTTCATCATTCGTTCAAAAAGTTCGGTTTCATACTCTTCTGAATGACCGTTAACATAAGGCTTTTGTATACTTCTTCCACTTGGAGTATAATACTTGGCAACCGTAAGTCTGATAGCTGAGCCATCAGGCAATGACAACTGCTCTTGAACAAGTCCCTTTCCGAACGACCGTCTACCAATAATAGTAGCGCGGTCATTATCTTGTAAGGCACCTGCTACAATCTCACTGGACGAAGCAGACCCCTCATCGATTAGCACAACCAGATCTCCTTTTTCGAACAAGCCCTTCGATGTGGCATAGGCAACCTCCTTCGATCGATTATAACCTTCTGTATAGACT
>JAEYXG010000208.1 GCA_023428585.1 Bacteroidota bacterium | reverse complement strand
GAGTTTCAGTATCCAAAGCATCTGGGTCATTACCAAATGTTGGCATATCTGAATTCCAGTAAGCTAATCCATTCACACCTGGAAACCATGTATAAGTTTCACCGGTTTCATAAAGAATTCTTGTTGTACCAAAAGCAACATGTAATCTACCTGTCTGATCAAAAGTAGCATGAGCTGATCCATCAGGAGAATAGGTGGTATCAGCAAATGGCTGATCCCAATTAAATAATGGTATAGGATGTTCCCAAATAACAGTTCTTTCCCAGTTTTCACCATTATCATGAGAAACCATAGCGAAAAGATCGGTCCATTTGCTGCTATATAGCATAACTACATGGTCACCAACAGCTGTCAGGTTATATTCATCTGCAGTAAAACCAATGTAATTTTCAGGTGTCATATCAGGCAGAATTTCGTAAGCTGACCAGGTAGCACCTCCGTCAGTAGAACGAGAGTATAAAACAGCACCATCTAGTCCTTGGTATATTGCTCCACCATTAGCCACGTTTGCAATACATCCAAATAAATGCAGATAATTATTATCAGGACCACTTGAAGTCATTCTTGGCCATAGCATATCAGGTACCCCAGCAGGGTTTGGAACTGAAACTGTTGTCCAGTTACCTGTTCCTTTAGTTTCCCTTTTATACACTACAATCGGTCCAGTCCCAGTATGACAAGCAAAAGCTTCACCATTTGGGCCACAGGCTGTATATGATGGCCAACCAGTTCTTACAGTTTCAACTCTGGCTGTTGGGATCGCCCCCCAGCTTGCACCGTTGAAGTAATTGTAACCAGTACCTCTGTCTGGATAACTACCTGCTGTAGTAACTCCTCTAGTCCAAACAGCACCTATTGTACCATCAGCAAATGCCTCAATTCTATTAGAAGGTGTTGAGGAATTTGATTGTAAGTCAAAAATGGTTCCACCAATTTCATTTTCTGAAGGAGGATCAATCTCTCTTGAAACATAAGGGTTAACTTCTGTTTGAAGATTAGTGATCTGATCAATTGTAATAGTTCTTCCAGCTGGCATTTGCACAGTTGCCGATGGAGCTTTAGCCCTCATTGGTTGTGCTGAAATGCTTAACGCAACACTGGTTGTAACTAATAATAGTAAAAGTTTTTTCATTGGGTTTTGTTAATTAAGTTAAACATATAAAATCTCGCCCGGCGAATGTAGTAAAAAAATAAATTGAAGATAATGTTGAAGATGAAATAGTTCGCTTTTAATCAATTCTATTGCTAATAAACCATAAGCAATGAAAATTAATTTTCATGAGACGAATTTAATAAAGTTCGTAAACACATTACCTATCTTGTTGAATAACAACCATTCAGATAATTTGTTTGTTATTTATTCAGTAATCAAAACAGATAAAGGCAGATTAAAAATCTGCCTTTATCTAAAAAGATTCAACCAAAATAAAGTAATTGTTTTACAACACTTGAATTTTAGTTGATGATGATTTCTCACCAGCCATTACTTTTACAAAGTACAATCCTGATTCAAGTGTTGATGCATCGAGATTGATTTTAAACATTCCTGCAGGATATTGGCCATATTTATGTTCCAAAACCTTTTGACCAGTTACTGAATAAACCTCCACAACAACATCGGCTTTACTGCCTGTTATTACATCTATAGTTGTGTTATTCGTTAAAGGATTCGGATAAGTAGTGATCTGAATTTCCTTTACTGCTAATGGTTCATTACCGGCACCAACAGTAGGTTTTGTAATTGACATATAATAGATAATATTATCAGTAGGAGCATCCAAGTCGCCTCTTACAGAAAGACCAGGTTCAGAATCAGCTTGGTATATAAGTCTTACTTCTGGCTGATAAGCACCTGTTTCACGAGCTATTGATGGGAAAACACATTCATCGAACATGTGGATGATATCTTCTGAGAGATGGTTCATATATTCCCAGGTTGTTCCACCATCAAGTGAATGGCTCATCCACAAGTGTTTGTAATCCTGAGTACCTGTGTTATAACCTTCAGTAGTTGCACAAAATACAACATATACATCATTTTCAGCATCAACCATTAATTGTGGGAAAGAAGCAGGAGATTGAGCATCGTATACTCCGATACAATCGCCCGTTGTACAAACCCAGTTATAAGTTCCATCTCCGTTAACATCAGGAGCCCATCCTACAAGATTGCCTGATAAATCAAGTGTTTCAGTATCCAAAGCATCAGGATCATTGCCAAATACCGGCATATCAGAATTCCAATAAGCTAAACCATTCACACCAGGATACCATGTATATTGATCACCTGTTTCATAAAAATTTCTAGTTGTACCAAATGCAACATGTAATCTACCAGAATGATCAAAAGTAGCATGAGCTGATCCATCCGGAGAATAGATTGTATCAGGGAATGGTTGGTCAAAATTGAATAATGGTACAGGATGTTCCCAAATAATAATTCTTTCCCAGGTTTCGCCGTTATCATGAGAAACTTCTGCCAAAAGATCAGTCCATTTATTGGCATATAGCATAACTACATGATCACCAACAGCAGTTAAATCCTGATTATCAGCAGAAAAACCAATATAATTGTCTGAAGTCATTTCAGGCATGAATTCATAAGCCGACCAGGTAGCACCTCCATCGGTAGAACGTGAGTAAAGAATAGCACCATCAAGACCTTGGTATATTGCACCACCACTAGCTACATTAGGAATACAACTAAAGAGATGAAGAATATTATTATCAGGTCCACTTGAGGTCATTCTTGGCCACAACATGTCAGGTACTCCAGCCGGATTTGGGACTGTCACTGAAGTCCAATTACCGGTTCCCTTAGTTTCCCTTTTATACACTATAATCGGTCCGGTTCCTGTATGGCAAGCATAAGCTTCGCCATTAGGTCCACAGGATGTGTATGAAGGCCAACCGGTTCTGACAGTTTCAACTCTTGCTGTTGGAGCAGGCCCCCAACTAGCACCGTTAAAATAATTGTAACCGGTTCCTCTATCAGGATAACTACCAGCTGTAGTGACACCTCTAGTCCAGACTGCTCCCATGGTACCATCTGAAAATGCTTCTATTCGATTTGAAGGTGATGACCCATTTGATTGTAGGTCATAAATGGATCCACCTATTTCTGCTTCTGCAGGAGGATCAATCTCTCTTGAAACATAAGGATTAACTTTTGTTTGAAAATTTGTGATCTGGTCAATTGTACTTGTTCTTTCAGCAGGCATCTGCACAGTTGCTGATGGTGCTTTGGCCCTCATTGGTTGAGCTGAAATACTTAATACAACACAAGATGTAACTAGGAAAAGTAATAGTTTCTTCATTGGCTTTTTTAAATTTGGTTAAACATGAAAATCTCCTCCGGCGAATATAATAATAAAACTTAATTGAAAGAAAATTCCTTTACTTATTCTAATGATATTTTCGCTTAACACTATTAGAAGTACATTAAAATACACATGAAATGAATGTCCTCATTATAATTGTTAATCCCAATGGTTCTACATTTATTTCTAAAAATTAATTAAAACCAACATATAGTGGTTATTGAAAACTTTTCCTAATGCTCTAATTGTACTTATATTTTTATCAGATGAAGCTAAAAAAAACCCGCCTTGTTGGCAGGTTTTTTTATGAGTACTATTTGAGCATTACTTTATGGTCATTTTACGCGATACACGTTCACCATTAGCAATTATTGAATAAATATATACGCCATCTCTTAGTCCGCCGGCATTCAGATCAAGGGTATGTGTCCCTGTTTTATATGAACGGGTTGGCACTGAAATTACCTTCTGCCCTACTAGATTATAAACTTCAAGGCTTATGTCGGCTGGTTTATCCAATGTCAAATTAATCTGAGTCTGTGACTTAAATGGATTTGGATAATTCTGTGAAACAGCTGAATTTGAGATAACATCCAAATTTTTGGTTGAAACCATAATACTAATGCCACTTACATAATAGTGGTTCATAGGGTTGTCCTGGTTGGTTCCCGGTGTGCTTGGAGCTGAAGTAGTCATAGGTATTTGGTATTCAGTACCATTGACCAGAGCTTTATCACCTACATGCAACCATAGGTTATCACCCCAATAGTCGCCTAGTGCTGTGACATTAGTAGCAGGAGAGACACTACCTGTAAATAAATTCCAACCCCAAGTGTAGATATCAGGTTGTAAATTGGTAGTTATTCCACCACCCCACAATGCAGGATCAGTATCGGCCCAAGCAGTAAATACGCTGGAACCATCTTTTGAACGGCTCATTTGAATGCGTTGATCCCATCCCATACCGAATGGATCTGTATCAGGAACTACTTCTGTTCTAATTGTATCGATAAATGCTGCATCCCATGTCCCGTCACCATTCATGAATACATCAAATACCAATACCGGTTCAAGAGTATAAAAGTAGTTGAGTGAGTCAGGATGAATAGAATTAGTACTTCTTATGATACCTGAAATATGAAGATTACCATCCATATCAACGGTAGCACCGTTATTACGGTTTCCACCTACCCATTTATTGTACCACCTTGGTACAACTAGGTCAAGGTTTGCAATGGTTGGATAAAGCATTTCATTGAAGATGGCTATTTGCGAAAAGTCAAAAGGCTCGATCTTCTCCCATGTTTGTCCGTCATCAACGGTCTTATAAACTACCGGCCATTCAACGCCATAAGGATTGTATTCCTGATCAAGATCGACACCGGTACCCAATAAATAGCCTACAGATCCGTCAGGTGAGTAAACCAGGCTGCTTGCATCAATTCTGTTATCGTCACCCAATTGTGGATTGACGACAACTCTGGGAAGTTCCCAGTCAACCAGGTTTGTGGTGGTATTGAAAGTACCGTTGAGCACCTCCCAGCCAACACTTGTATATGATGCTTCAGTACCATTAAGGCGCTGTGAAGCAACATGTACCTTTCCGGCAGGAGTAACATTGAGGCCAATATTCATGTGGTTGATATACACTGTTGGCTGATTCACCTCAAAAGTAATCTGCTTATCAGTGGTACCGTCAAATTTGGCACTTCCCCAATATTGTCCTTCCCAACCGGCTGCATTGGTATAGGGGCCTGAGAATATGGCATACATATTGGCAGGATCCGTATTGCCTTCAGGATTATAGAAAATAGTGCTTGGATAACGGAAGTTCTTATTGGCAACACCGGGTGTAATAATGAAATTTGTCCAGTTGATACCCAAATCAGTTGACCAGGCATATCTGAGATCGTTTCCGGTTGATCCCATTGGGCCACCGGCTCTGTTACCAAACACTACAAGATCCAAATCAGGTTCGGTTGTAAGTACTGTTTGATCCAGTGTGAATATACCAAATACATTCGAAGAAGAAGAGATCTGGGTTTTTAATATATCCCTGCTGCCATTGAGCAATTCCGCAGAGTTATTCCCATTTTGTAGTGCTGAATTGAGTTCTAAATAATTACGTCCATAATCCAATGGTCTTACCTCAGCTTTGTAAAGCTTTGTTAAGTCACGCTGCTGAGCACTCACCATTAAACTAATGCATAATACAAAACCTAAGAGTACTGATTTTTTCATTTTGATAAGTTTAAGTGAAACAACATATTGTTAGAGAATTAGAAGAATACATAATAAAATTCTAAAATCTTTAAACTTAATCGTAGAAGGAATTATCTGCTAAAGTAATATTATTTTTAATAGGATGGAGTTTCTCCGGCAATTAAATTCATAATTAACAAATGTTAGATATCAGACAAAGAAAAATAAAAAAAGCCGGCTTTAGAAACCGGCTTTTTAGTGCGAGTAATTTTATACTATTCAATAAGAATTACAATCCCGCTGAAAAATGACTTAATCACTATTTAACGGTCATTTTACGCGATACGCGTTCACCATTGGCTATAACTGAATAGGTGTAAATACCGGGTTTTAAACCATTTGCATTGATGGCAATGGTATGATTACCAGCTTCGAATGTGCGTGGGGCAATGGTCAACACTTGCTGTCCTACTAAATTGTAGACTTCAATACCAACATTTGCTTTCTTATTCAAGGTAATGCTGATTTGGGTATTTGAGTTGAACGGGTTAGGATAGTTCTGTGAAACAGAAGCATTTGAGTTTACAGAAATGGTTTTTACCTCTTCAATAGTATAGTCACCTTCACTGAAACCTACACCGCTTACGTAGAAATGATTCATAGGATTATCCTGTGTTCCACCTGTGGTGGCTGAAGCAGAAGTTGATAATGGAATAAAGTAATCAGTACCTGATTCAAGCACTTTATCGCCGGCATGCAGCCAGAAATTATCACCCCAGTAATCACCCAGCGCCGTAGTATTCACAGCAGGTGTGTACATATGGTCAGTAACATCGTAACTCCAGATGTAAATATCAGGTTGCATATTGGTAGTAACACCTCCACCCCAGAGAGTAGGATCAGTGTCAGCCCAGCTAACGAATATTTTAGAACCATCTTGTGTACGGCTCATTTGAATACGCTGATCCCAGCCCATTCCGAAAGGATTTGAGTCTTCAACAACTTCACTGCGAACAGTATCGATAAACTGGGCATTCCAGGTACCATCACCATTCATGAAAACATCAAACATTAAAACAGGTTCTTCTGTATAGAAATAGTTCAGTGAGTCGGGATGAACCGAGTTGGTACTTCTGATAATGCCGGCTATGTGAAGATTGCCGTTCATATCAACGGTTGCACCATTGTTGCGGTTGCCACCGATCCATTTATTGTACCAGCGTGGAACAACAAGGTCAAGGTTGGCAATGGTAGGATAAAGCATTTCATTGAAGATACCGATTTCAGAGAAGTCAAAAGGTTCAGTTTTTTCCCATGTTTCACCATTGTCGGTAGTTTTGTAAACAACAGGCCATTCAACACCGTAAGGATTATAGGCTTCATCAGTATCAACACCGGTACCAAGCAGGTAACCTACCGAGCCATCAGGTGAAAACACCAGGCTGCTGGCGTCAATACGATTTTCATCACCAAGAGCAGTATTTACCTTTACACGTGGCAGTTCCCAATCTACTTTATTGGTAGTGGTATTAAAAGTACCATTCAGCACTTCCCATCCCATACTTGTATATGAAGCTTCAGTTCCGTTAAGGCGCTGTGATGCCACATGTACTTTACCGGTAGGAGTAACATTTAAGCCAATATTGACATGGTTGATATAAACGGTTGGTTCATTTACTTCAAAAGTGATGTCTTTATCAGTAGTACCATCAAATTTAACGCTACCAAAAAACTGGCCTTCCCAACCTGCTGCATTGGTATAAGGACCGCTGATAATGGCGTACATATTTTCAGGATTGGTATTACCGGCAGGATTATAGGTAGCTGTACTGGGGTAACGGAAGTTTTTATTGGCAACGCCCGGGGTAATCAGGAAATTGCTCCAGTTAATTCCCAGGTCAGTTGAATAGGCAACTTTCAGGTCGTTACCAGTTCCACCGGTAGCACCACCGGCACGGTTTCCAAAAGCAACAAAATTAAGATCAGGATGAGTGGTAAGAACGGTCTGTTCCAATGAGAAGATACCATAAACGTTTGATGATGAGGCGATGTTGGTTTTAAGGATATCACCACTTCTGTTTGATAAACCACCATAGAGGTCACCTCCCTGCTGGTTAGAGATCATTTCAGGATTGCTGCGACCATAATCAAGTGGGCGTACCTCAGCCTTGTAAACACTTGACAAGTTGCGCTGCTGGGCGCCTGCCATCAAGCATAAGCTCAAGGCTGCCCCTAAGAGTAACTGTTTTTTCATGAATGTAATTGTTTAATTATTGGTTAGTTCGAATTAGTAAGTTCTAGTTCAATGAAGCAAAAGTATCAATAATCTTAATATAACGCATAATTATTTGACAACTTTCTCCTTGGTATCGAGTGGTATGGATGTTGCCTGTTGAGATTCACCGGGTGAATTGAACAAATAACGGTAAGTTATATGCCTTTTGGCAAATTTACCGCCAACTGATTCATGCAATTGTCGCATTTTTGGATTAAAGTCGCCAACCCATGACAGTTCAACTTCTGTATAATTAGGCCTGGCTTTCATCACCTTATCCATATGCCAGAAGATGGCTGATTCAATACCTGATTTCTGATATTTAGGTCGTATCCCCATAACAGTGATGCGCGAGCGGGTAAAGATATTTTTCCTTTTAAGGTAAAGGAATTTTAATTTCCCGAAGATATTCATCTTTCCCTTAAAGTGTTTCAGAATTTCATTGGCATCAGGCACCATTATCAAAAAAGCTATGGGCTCACCTTCAAAATAAGCGAACCAGATAAACTCAACATCGGCCAGAGGTTTCATCTCATTAAGCTGTTCCCGAAGAACATCCTTGTTTATTGGAGTGAAGTTCTCATGAAACTGCCAGGCATCATCATAGATTACTTTGAAATCCTCAATAAACTGCTCAGCATCCTGCCAGGTAAAATGCCTGAAAGAGTAACCGGGCCGCTGGCGGACCCAATCAGCTATCTTCCAGAATCTTTCAGGAAAAGGCACGGTCATGTCAAGATGGTTGGTAACCTGTTCAAAGTAAGGCCGGAAACCATAATCTTCGAAGAACTTTTTGTAATAGGGAAAATTGTAGTTCATGCCAAAGCTTGGATGCATGAAACCTTCAACCAACAAGCCCCAGAAGTTATCATTTTCTCCAAAGTTGATAGGGCCGTCCATGGCCTCCATCCCATGATCCCTCAACCAGGCGCGACAAGTATCAAATATATGGAATGCGGCCTTTTCATCATCAATGCATTCAAAAAAACCCATACCACCGGTGGGCTGCAGAAAATTATATGCCTTTTTGCGATTAATGAAAGCGGCAGCCCTACCAATAACCTTGCTGTTATCATCCTTAAATATCCATCTAACAGCATCTCCATGCTTGTAAAACGCGTTTACCGAGGGATTGAAAACTGCTTCAACGGCATTGTCGAGCGGACAAACCCAATAAGGGTCATTACGATACAACCACTTGGGGAAATTTAAAAATTCACGTATGGTCTTCTTATTATTGACTTCAATATGCTCCATGATTCACAAATGCTTTTTATTGATTCGACAAATCTAATGAAGAATTTATCAACTGAGCATAAGAAAAAGAGTATTATTTCGTTTCCACGAGCATAAAGATGAATTGTGCAACACAGTTTATAAGTTGTATTTTTGCACAAAATTAAACAGGCTTTGAAAAAACTATACTTGTTGGTACTCCGTTCATACCTGGGCCCATTGGTTCTCACCTTTTTTATTGCCTTGTTTATTCTGGTGATGCAGTTTTTGTGGAAATACATTGATGACCTTGTAGGCAAAGGATTGGAGTGGCATGTAGTAGCCAGGTTGCTGTTTTATGCTTCAACCACCTTTGTTCCCCTGGCACTGCCGCTTGCCATTTTACTGTCATCACTGATGACTTTCGGTAATCTTGGTGAACGTTATGAACTGGTTGCCGTTAAGTCGGCCGGTATTTCACTGAGCACCGTGATGCGCCCGTTGATCATCCTTTCAATTATAATAAGCATTGGTGCATTTTTCTTTTCAAACAATGTATTACCCTATACCAATCTGAAGTTCAAGTCAATTCTACATGATGTGCGCCAGCAAAAGCTGGCATTGAATATAAGGGAGGGAATTTTCTATAATGACATTGATGGATACGTAATGAGAGTTGGCAAAAAAGAGAGTGATGGTTCAACAATTCGTGATGTCATTATATATGATCATACCAGCCGCACGGGCAATAATAATGTAACGAAAGCCGAATGGGGCAAGATGGTGCAGAGTGATGATGGAACTTTTCTTGACTTAACTCTCTACAACGGATTTAATTATGATGAGAAGATTGACCGTCGCAATGATATGAAGAGGCCTTTTCAACGAACATTCTTCAAAGAGCAATACCGCAGGTTTGATTTATCTGACTTCAAGATGATGCGTACCGATGAGAGCCTTTTCAAGAATCATTACCAAATGCTTAATCTTGATCAGTTGCAGCAATCGACGGATTCCTTGAACAAAGAGCTGGATGCCAGGGTGGAGAATTTCAATAGGAACACCATGCTTAACTATACTTTCCTTAGCCAGATAGACACCATTATCCCCCTGGATTCAGGAATTGTTGTAAAAGACAGGCTATACGCGCTGGAAGGCCTTACAAAACAGGAGAAGCTCCAGGTTATTGAAAAAGCACTGACCAATTCAAGAAATGCAAGGAATAACGTTGAATATGAGAAGAATGATCAGAGCCAGAGAAAAGAACTGATCAGAAAACACGAGGTTGAATGGCATTTGAAATTTACACTCTCATTTGCATGTCTGGTACTCTTTTTCATTGGCGCACCATTTGGCGCCATCATCAGGAAAGGAGGGCTTGGCCTGCCATTGGTAATTTCAGTGGTTTTCTTTGTAATTTACCATGTTATATCAATGACCGGCAAGAAATCAGTAATTGCAGGAGAGATGGACCCGGTACTGGGAATGTGGCTCTCATCAATTGTACTCCTGCCGCTGGGTATTTTATTTACCTACAAGGCAACCAATGATTCATCGCTTTTTGATGTTGATGTCTGGTTTAGAAATATCAGCAGGTTTTTTGAGAAATTCAGATAAAGCGTTTGCATAGATGGACGTATTACTAATTTGCAACAAATCGCCCTGGCCTCCAAGTGAAGGCGGCCCCATTGCCATGAATGCCATGGTTGAAGGGTTGCTGGAAGCCGGCCATAATGTAAAGGTACTTGCCATAAACAGCAACAAATATAAGGTTGACATAGGCTCTATTCCTTTGGATTACAAGAGCAAAACCGATATTGAACTGGTATATATTGATTTAAAGGTTAGAGTGATACCGGCTATCCTGAATCTATTCTCAACAAAGTCCCTCCATGTTCAGCGGTTCATTTCCAATGACTTTGCAAATACACTGGAGAAAATACTACAGCGGCAGAAATTTGATATTATCCAGCTCGAATCACTATTTATTGCTCCATACATACCACTTATCAGAAGACTGTCAGCGGCTCCGATATTGCTGAGGGCGCATAACATTGAACACCTTATTTGGCAAAGACTGCAAAACGGGACTAAAAATCCTGTTAAACGCCGGTATCTTAAGCACTTAACGAACACTCTACGTTCATTCGAATTGGATACCCTTGGTAAAGTCAACGGGGTTATTGCAATTACTCCCAAAGATGCCCGGTACTTCAAAAATCACCTGAAGGATGAACATGTTATTTCCATACCCTTCGGAATTCAACCCGGAGTGATTGAAAAGTACACCAGAAGGAATAGTGCCCATAGTGAAACTTCTGCCATATTTCACCTGGGCTCCATGAACTGGCTGCCAAATCAGGAAGGTATTTTATGGTTTATTGAGAAGGTATGGCCCGAGATATCAACTAAAAATAAAAACCTGACACTTCATCTGGCAGGCAGGAATATGCCCGATAATTTTAAAAGACTCAGCTCACAACGTATCATTATTGATGGAGAAGTACCCGATGCCATTGACTATATGCATAGATTTCAGATTATGGCAGTTCCACTATTATCAGGCAGCGGCATACGCATAAAAATAATTGAAGGAATGATGGCCGGTTGCGCTGTTGTAACCACCACTATCGGCGCAGAGGGAATTAATTATACAAATGGCAGGCATTTACTGATTGCCGATTCGGCAAGTGATTTTATAAGTGCGCTCCACAAACTGATCAATGATGCAGAGTATGCATTGAATTTGGGAAAAGAGGCAGCGCACTTTGTTGCTCATAATCACAATAATGCAATATTAATAAATGACCTCTTAACTTTTTACAAACAATATCTTAGATAATCAAAATTGCTATCTTTGTAGCGTAAGGATGCCCACATCATCAAAACATCCCGAGTAATTTGAATGAAGCTTTTTATAATATTACCACGCTTTCCCTACCCTACTGAAAAAGGTGATAAATTAAGGGCTTTCAATCAGATAAAAGTTCTCTCAAAGCGCTTTGATATCACATTGTTTGCTCTAAGTCACGAAAAAGTCAGAGAAAGTGATATAGAGAAAGTAGAACCTTACTGCAGTTCAATTACCGTTTTCCGCTTAAGGATAATATCAGTAATATGGAACATACTATTGGCTGTATTCAATGGAAAACCATTACAGGCGGGCTATTACTACAACAGAAAGGCACAGAAACAAATAAACAAACAACTCAAAACACGTAAACCCGACCATATATATTGTCAGCTGCTGAGAACCGCTGCCTATGCTTTCAATACAGACATACCCAAAACACTTGATTATCAGGATGTGTTTTCAAAGGGAGTTGAAAGGCGAATACCATCAGCCAATGCAGTGATGAAAATGCTGTTTGCATTTGAGATGAAAAGGCTTAGAAAGTACGAACAGTATGTATTTTCGAAGTTCGACAACAAAACCATCATTTCAAAGCCCGACCGTGACTTCATTCCTCATGAGAACAATGACAGGATTATAATTATTCCGAATGGTGTTGATCAGGAACATTATAAGC
>JAEYXG010000196.1 GCA_023428585.1 Bacteroidota bacterium | reverse complement strand
AGTTACACTTGCTAATACTACTTCAAAACCAATAAATGCAACTCTTGATATTGCGGTCACAGGGCCTTTGTCGATTGAGTTGACCTCACCTCAAAAAATAATATTACCGGCCAACACAGAAAAGGCTGTGACATACAAATTAGCAGCACATAATCAAACCGGTGTTGGCTCTATCACATTTAAAGTTCTTACTTCAGGAGAAACCTTTACTGAAAAAACCGAATTGGGCATTCGTCCAGCGATACCATTGGTAAAGGAAGCTTCTACAGGAGTTATTGCAGCCGGCGGTAAGTTAACGGTCGGTTCTTCAACAATATTTATGAAGTCAACGGAATCGTCCAGGTTGCTGCTTACCCAAAATCCTGCAGGACAGTATGCCAATCAACTACACGAGCTTATAAATTATCCTTATGGTTGTATTGAGCAAACTATCTCTGCCGCCTTCCCGCAGCTTTACTTCAACGACCTGGCACAGCTTCTGAAGAGAAAAAACATAAACGGCACTTCTGAAATAAAGCATAATGTAAATGAAGCCATTCACAAGGTAGTTGCAGCACAGCAATATAATGGCGGACTTGAAGTATGGCCCGGCAACAGCACCGTAAGTTGGTGGAATTCCGCCTATGCCGCACACTTCTTTTTTGAAGCACAAAAGGCAGGATTCACTGTTGACAAACAAGCAAATGATGATCTGCACAGGTACCTACTGGAAATGCTCAAGCAAAAAGGCACTTCTGAATACTACTACAGAGTTGATGGATCAGATGTTTGGTTGAAAAAGATACAGCCAAAACGGGAAATATTTTATTCACTATATGTATTGGCATTAAGTGGAAAGCACCATATGCCAACAATGAACTACTATAAAGCCAAGGCTGATCAATTGAGCATTGATAGCCGCTACCTGCTTGCGTTAACATACAGCCTGGCTGGCGATCAGAAGAGTTATCAATCACTCTTGCCAAAATCATGGGACAAACTTGAATCAGCTATAATGTCAGGCGATAGTTATAGCTCACCTATTCGTGATTGTGCACTTGCTTTATACACTTTGCTTTCGGTTGATGAAAATAATCCTCAAATTCCGGTACTTGCACGGCAAACCAATCAATTAATAGAGAATGCCAAGTGGATGAATACGCAGGAACGGGCATTTTCAATGCTTGCACTGGGTAAACTTGCAAACCTCAATGCTAAAAGTAAGGTAACCGCGACTGTAACATTCAATAATAAAACTACCAATTTCAACGGGGATGATCTGATTATTGATTTATTAGGGACAAAAGCTACAATTACTACTAAAGGAGAGGGTAAATTATACTGGTTTATTGAATCTGAAGGGCTACCCGAATCAGGTAAACTACAACAGGAAGACCGATATTTAAGGGTGCGTCGTGTACTTTATAATAGAGATGGGACATTCCATAATGGAACAAAATTCAAACAAAACGAATTGATTGTGGTTGCACTCACCGTATCAACTACCAATAACAGCATTATTGAAAATGTAGTTATAACCGAACTGCTCCCCGCATGCTTTGAAGTTGAGAATAGTAGATTAACAGCTGATAGGGATCTCGAATGGATAAAAGACCGACAAACACCTGATTATATAGATATCCGGGACGATAGAGTTAATCTCTTTACCACTGCCTCAGTTAAACCTAAAACCTTTTACTATCTGGCACGTGTTGTCAACAAAGGTTCATATATTTATGGCCCAGTAGGAGCTGAAGCCATGTATAACGGTCAATATTACTCATATCATGGGTTAACTAAAGTGGTTGCTGACTAATCGAATGTACGACTATGAGAATTATGCTTGAGAAAACAGGGCAACCTATTATTGCTTTTATACTTATTGTCATGTTATCAATAGTATTTTGGGTCTACATTCCGGCAATTTTAATTATTCTTCTGTGGCTATATTTCTTTCCCGCAGTAATCTCTTTACTATCTGGCATTGTCAGAGGTCTCTTATTAAAAAAATGGGACACTTTCTTTTTCGCGCTCAAAATAATGAGTGGTGTCTTTCTTTATGAAGACAATAAAAAAGTTTCTTCAGGCTTAATAACGATAATTTCGCGTCTCATATGGGAGCAGCCCCAAACCTTGCTGGGCAATTTTGGAATGCATATTATGAATAGCGTTTGGCTAATCAAGAAAATTGATTTTTATAAACGGGCGATTATTTGTCAGGGACACTTTCTCAGTGGAGGTGGTATTGCGCTTGGATCATTTATTATGATCGATCTTAATAAATCGAAGGTAATAAACATATACCCCATGGATGAAAGGGCAATACCTGTGAAAATCCTGATTAGGCATGAATATGGCCACCTGCTGCAGAGTGCGGCTTCTGGCCCTCTATATATATTTATATATGGGATCTCCAGTATAATTACCCAAGGATGGACTGAAGTTGACGCCGACTTACGTTCCGATAATGAGTTTCTATTCACTGAACAGATTATGCCTATTTTTGGCTCACACAGGAACCAAAAACAGGCAATTAATCCGAAGTGGTGGGAGTTTCTAATTATCCCCGTCTTAATATTTGCTGGATCTCAGATAAATGGAGTTCACGGTATTACGGGTGGTATGTTAATTTCAACAATGTTAATATCATTGCTTAATCTTAAAAGACCTGCCTAACAACCTCCAATGCTCCTTTTTGTCAAGTCCTACTAAAAAGGCCAGAATTGATTATCGTACCATATATCTTCCTTGAGCTGTTCATTCAACTGGTGAAGAATTTTATGATGCCCCTGCTCCCATTCAGCAAGCCATTTATACAATGCTTTCTCATTATCATCGGTAGCTTCAACTGCTCTTTTTGAATAGACCTCTATTGCTTTATTCTCCATATCAATGGCTGCTGAAATTGCTGCTGCCTCATACCCTGCAGCAGAGATGTCCTTTTTAACCTTATCTATAAGTATTAATTCAGCCACACCATTTGAAAATTCAGGAATAATCTTTTCAAAAGACTTGCCTTTGGTGTAATTTAAATACTGATCAGAAAGAAATTTAATATGAGTCATCTCTTCCTCGGCCATTAAAGTAAAGATTTTCTTCACCTCATTTTTGGCTGTTTGGTCAGCTACTTGTTTGTAAAAAGCAGCACCTCTACGCTCCATTAGGATGGCAGTTTTCAGAATTTCAATCGCTTTCGTATCCATATATTTTTTTATAAATTGTTCAAAGCTCCATTAACAAAGATACGTCAAATTTGATTTATTACTTAAAAAGTTTAACTCATCATACACTGTAAGCTCATGGCTTTTAACTAAATTTGCAATAAAGCTTAATCTGTAATGCTATCTGCTGAATCCACACTCATTGAATTATATAAACTGCATAGCGGCAATTATCCTGATAAAGTAGTTGCACTTCCGGCATCAGGTTCTGACAGGTCATACTTCAGGATATTGAATAATGATTCCACAGTGATTGGTGCTCTTAATGCCTCTGTTAAAGAAAATGAAGCATTTTTCTATTTCAGCCAGCAATTCAAGCAACATGGCCTGCCTGTGCCGGAGGTACTTATAGTGAGTTCTGACAAAAAAACATACCTGCAATCTGATCTGGGTGATGAGACACTATTCTCAATTCTCACAAAACAGGGGTTAAGTGATGAAGTTGTCAAGTATTATTCTGAGGCCGTGAAGTGGTTGCCTTCATTCCAGGTTAAAGGAATCAAAGAATTGGATATCTCATACTGTTATCCCAGGAAATATTTCGACCGTCAGAGCATGATGTGGGATCTTAATTACTTTAAGTACTATTTTGCCAGACTCTCAGGAATTGTATTTGATGAACAAGCATTGGAAGATGATTTTGAAACTTTGGTGAGCTTCCTTATGGAAGCTGATACAGGCGCTTTCATGTTCCGCGATTTCCAGTCAAGAAATATAATGATTCATAATGCGACCACCTTCTTTATTGACTATCAGGGAGGACGGTCAGGTCCCCTACAGTATGACCTGGCTTCACTGCTTTATGATGCGAAAGCTAACTTGCCTCCTTCCTTTAGAAATCAGCTTGTGGATTTATACCTCCATCAATTAATGAGTATCATTAATGATAATGAACATCCAAAATCACAATTGACAAAGGATTTTAAGGAATCACGCTTTTTGAAATACCTTGATGGCTTTATTCTCATGCGTATTCTTCAAGCATTAGGTGCTTATGGATTTAGAGGATTCTACCAGAAAAAGGAACACTTCCTTCAAAGTATTCCATATGCACTCGGGAATCTGGAGTATTTGTTCTCACAGCCTTCTTTCAATCTTCACCTTCCGGAACTTGTCAAAATATTGAAAGCTGCCATTGAAAATAAAAATCTCTCAATGCCAAAACCTCAAAATCTGGCAGTGCGAATTACTAGCTTTTCATACAAAAAGGGTATACCTGCTGACACTTCAGGCAATGGAGGTGGATTCGTCTTCGACTGTCGTGCATTGCCAAATCCTGGTAGGCTAATAGAATATCAAAATCAGTCAGGTTTAGATAAGCCGGTAATTAACTATTTGAAGACTTATGCTGAAATGAGTCATTTCCTTGAGAATGTATACAACCTTGTGGATGCAGCTGTCAAAAATTACAACGAAAGGGGATTTACCAATTTAATGATCAATTTTGGCTGTACAGGAGGGCGGCATCGTTCTGTTTACTCCGCTGAACGGCTGGCTGAACATCTGAATAATAAGTTTGGATTAAATATTGAACCTGAACATACTGAGAAATCTAATTGGTAATTTTGATAACAGATCGCATTATGTCGAAAACAATGTGTGAGAAAGGACAAAAAGGTGAACGTGATACACCTGATCCAAAATTTGAATGCAAAAAATGTGGTGCAAGAGTTAAAAAAGAAAAAAAGGTGTGTAAACCCAAACCTATTGATTAACCTTTGCACCTTCCTAATTATAACATATCTAAATTTACATCAAGGTTATGATAGAGCCATTTGAAATAGAACCATATAAGTCAGATGAGATGGTTATCAGACAAACTGTGGAACAGGTTAAAAAGGACTTTCAAATGTTTGGCCTTGATATTGACTTCCCTCTCAACTTCAATATGATATACCATGACCTATTCAAGCATGTTTGTGCTCATATGGAATCGTTACTGGCAGTTAATATTCAAAAAATGAGCGCTTTACTTTATCAGGTAGATATTGATGAACATGAGATTCTTAAGGCATGGGAAGAACATCCTGAATTTACTAAAGCAGAAGTCATAACTGAGTTACTTATTTACAGAGAGTTGAAAAAAGTACTTTTTAGAAATTATTACAAGAATTACAAACTTAAAGACTTGTTCGACGAATGAAAGCGATGATCCTTGCAGCCGGCCTTGGTACTCGCTTGCAACCTTTGACAAATTATAAACCTAAGGCACTATTACAAGTAGGGCCATATACTCTGCTAGAGTTCGCAATAAGGAAGTTGAATAAACATGGATTTAATCACTTGATTATCAACATCCATCACTTTGCCGATATGATCAGGAAGTATCTTCTGGAAAATGACAACTTTGGATGTTCAATCACATTTTCTGATGAAAGTGAAAAATTACTTGATACAGGTGGGGGCATTAGAAAAGCTGCTCATTTCTTTGATGACGGGAAACCTTTTCTAGTATACAATGCTGATATAGTGAGTGATACTGACCTTTCAAAACTCTATGAATTTCATCTTTCATCAGGCAATATTGCCACACTTGTTGTACGAAGAAGAGAATCATCACGCTACCTGCTTTTTGATGAATTTATGAAATTAACTGAATGGCAAAATACAGAAAAAGGGTTACGAAAAATTATTCGTTTCACAAAGAATCCACCTCAGCCTTTTGCATTCAGTGGCATTCATGTAATTAGTCCTGAATTATTGCCGCTACTTGATGATAAGGAGGTATTCTCAATAATTGATGCATATCTTGACATTGGCAAACTGTATCACATAGGGGGTTACGTTGATGAAAGTGATTTGTTTGCAGATGCCGGGAAACTGACAAGTCTGAAGGAAGCAGGTGAAATAGCATCAAAAATTCCTCTTTAATTCACTAACTTTAATTTTAAGGCTTGTTTAGAATAAAGATTGGGATATAATCATTTTGATGCAGGTAAAAGTAGTGTAGAATATGAAATCATTTATTGACAGCCTTGCCAATCGTATTAATAGAGAATCATGCACAGGAAACGAACTTTGTATTGTATTTCCAAATCGCCGTGCTGGTCTTTTCCTAAAGAGAAAGCTCATCCCTGTAAATGACAAACCACGGTGGGTCCCACAAATTTTGTCGATTGAGGATTTTGTATTCTCCATAAGTAAATTAAGAGAACTGGATAATGTTACATTACTTGCTAATCTTTATAAGGCACATTGTATTATAAATTCAAATCCTGTTTCGTTTGATAGTTTCATGAGCTGGGGAACTGAGATATTAAGAGATTTTGAAGAAGTTGACCAGTACTTGACAGATGCAGATTCTCTATTCCATTATATCAGTGAAGCCAAGGAGATTGATATTTGGGAGCCGGGTAAAACTCAAACCGAATTCGAAACCAATTATATTCGTTTCTTTGAGTCATTGGCTGATCATTATGCTCACTTAAAGGAGATATTGCTGGAAAAAAGCAGTGCTTACCAAGGAATGGCATGCCGTATTATTGCAGAAAATCCAATTCAGTACCTGAATGTTTTACCATGGAAGAAAGTGATATTTGCCGGCTTCAACGCTCTTACACCTGCACAAATTGTTATTCTCAAGTATTTGGTAATGCAAAACAAAGCTGAGATAATCTTTGATGCTGATGAGTATTACCTAAACAATCCAATAATGGAAGCAGGCTTATTTCTTAGAAAATACAAATTGGATAAAGGCTTAGGTGATTTTACCAATATAACCAACGATTTTTTAAGAATTGACCGTAATATATACACGGTTGGAATCCCTGGAAATACAGGACAAATGCGTATAGCAGGGAAGATTCTAAGCTCTGTGCCTGAGGCCCAACATCATACCACAGCAGTAGTACTTGCTGATGAGTCAATGCTTTTACCCCTACTAAATTCATTGCCTGAGAATCTTAGTAAGTTCAACGTAACCATGGGCTTCCCACTTACGCAAACACCTTTATATGCATTAGCCGACAGTATCTTTCAGCTACATGTAAATGCATTAAATGGATTTTCTGAAATACCTTCCTACTATCATGGGGATGTTATGCGCGTACTTCAAAATAGTTACCTAAACGGAATTATTGGCCCTAACATTACTAAAATCCTTATCAATGTAATTAAGAAGAATAATTATTCCTATATCACTTTACATGAAATCATTGATATAGTCAAGTCTATAAAGGTACCTTCCCATGAAGATAGCGAGATTAATTATCAGGGAAATGCAAACACGATTCAATCAGATCAAGCTCTTACAGTTCTGAACTTGCTCTTTGCCAAACAAGATAGTGCAGTTACATTACTTTCTTCAATTGGTCGAATACTTGAGATGCTTAGATTAACTTTTATAAAAGAGGATAATACTTCAACCGACACCGAAGTAATGTATTGCTTGTATGATAAGATTATAAAATTTAAAGAGTGTCTCGTTAATGAAGAAATTCATATAGAATCACTTTTAACACTCCATAATTTCTTTAGAGAGATAGCTTCAACAACAAAGGTCCCATTTTATGGTGAACCACTTCAGGGGATTCAGATAATGGGAATGCTTGAAACTCGTGTGCTTGATTTTGAAAATGTTATTCTGATATCTGTCAATGAAGATATCCTTCCATCTTCAAAATCCAACAGGTCGTTTATACCCTTTGATATCCGACTGCAGTATGGGTTACCCACACATCATGAACGGCAAGCTGTGTTTGCATATCATTTCTATCATTTGATACAAAGATGCAATAATGCCTGGTTATTGTATAATGAAGATGATAATAAACTAGGAGGTGGAGAAAAAAGTCGGCTCATTCAGCAACTGGAATGGGAACTCCCTTCAAAAGGATTGACCGTCAAGAATTTGGATTACTCTGAACAAAGACGCTCAATTAAAGCAAGTCCAATAGTTATCAGGAAGGACAATGCTGTCCTTGAGCGCCTTTATGAAAAGGCCTCCAAAGGATTTTCCTTTTCATCACTTAAAAAGTATATCAATTGTCCCTTGTCGTTTTACTTTTCTTATGTGCTGGGGCTTGAAGAAATAGAAGAGGTTGAAGAAGATATTT
>JAEYXG010000154.1 GCA_023428585.1 Bacteroidota bacterium | reverse complement strand
ACATACAGAAGATTGTACGCCAGACTATCAAGGATATCGGATATACTAAAGGTGAGTATCGCTTTGAATCTGAATCCTGTGGAATAATCTCAACTATTCACGAGCAATCTGCAGATATCAATCGCGGTGTTGTGAGAGAAATTGCTGAAGATCAAGGTGCCGGCGATCAGGGAATGATGTTTGGCTATGCCAACAGCGATATGATCAATTATATGCCTATGCCTATTGAACTGGCGCATATTCTATTGCAGAAGTTAGCTGAAATCCGCAAGGCAGGAAAGGTGATGACCTACCTACGTCCTGATGCAAAGTCACAGGTTACCATTGAATATGATGAGAATAACAAGCCTGTGAGGATTGATACCATAGTTATCTCAACACAGCATGACGACTTTGCTGATCCAACGTTACCGGAAGATGAGCGTGATCTTATAATGCAGCAAAGAATAACCAAAGATATACGTGAAATATTAATTCCCGCCACTTTAGCTGATCTTCCTGAAAATGTCAGACTACTATTTAAGGACGACTTTAAACTATTCGTGAATCCTACAGGCAAGTTCGTTATCGGAGGTCCGCATGGTGATACCGGTTTAACCGGACGAAAAATCATTGTTGATACTTATGGTGGAAAAGGCGCTCACGGCGGAGGAGCATTCTCAGGAAAAGACCCTTCAAAGGTTGACCGTTCAGCCGCCTATGCTGCCCGTCATATCGCCAAGAATCTTGTAGCAGCCGGTGTAGCAGAAGAAGTACTTGTACAGATAGCTTATGCCATTGGTGTTGCCAAACCGGTAGGACTTTATGTGAACACCTTCAATACAGCCAAAGTTGTTGGAACAGATGGCAATATTCTACCCGACAGCAAGATAGCTGAATTGGTGAATGAGCTATTCGACTTGAGACCGTATGCTATCATCAAGCGCTTTGGACTTCGTAATCCAATTTATCTTCCTACCGCTAAATACGGTCACTTTGGAAGAGACGTAGTTAATGATTATGAAGTTGAGGTACACTATAATAACGGTGACACATATACCAAAGAAATTGATGGTCTACTCCGCAATTTCAAGAAAGTGAAGCTCTTTGCCTGGGAAGAAGAAAATTATGTTGACCAGATCAGGAAGACCTTCACATTTGTTAAGTGAGATTTGCTGAATAAATTGATTGATTCTAACGCCAAACGATCAAAATAAATTATAAGCTACAATTATCCTAGGGATAAAAAAGTAAAAGCCCCGGCATGCCGGGGCTTTTTCACATTAAGCTAAACAAGTATTCCAAGCTAAACAAGTATCATATTAACGCTTTACAACCAATTTTCGTGTAACCGTTGCTGAATTATTTACCATTACCGTATAAAAATATACTCCATTCTTTAGTCCGCTTACATTAATCTCAGCCTTTCCTTCATTTTTGGTAAGTTCGTAAGTGCTTACTGTATTGCCTAGCAAGTTACTAACCTTGATCTGGGCATTTGAAGTATTGGCAGGTAGTTTATAGTCAAAATAAATTACCGATGTTGCCGGATTAGGATAAGCATTTGAAACCTTAACACTCTTAACGAGGTTTTCAGCTCTTCCAACGAATCCAATATTATAATTGACAATTACGTAACTGGAATCATTTGGATTATCCATATCAAAGAAAACAAACTTGACAGTTGATGTACCCAATGTGTTGGCCGGATAAACCAAATCACCTTCAAAATTGGTACATAATTGATTGGGTTCAATTGTGATTGCATCCGGTGATTCATAAACAAACGGAGGATAACATGAAACCCAGCATATGGTTAATCCCTCTACTGCAGGAAGCATATTCAATTCAATCTTTTTAACCTTGACGTTTTTTGCAACTGCGGCAACATTTAAAACATCCAGTTTGAAAGATGCATAACCTGACGCAGGTGCGCAAAGTAAGTCAATGGTAGTGCCGGTAATATCTGCACCTTCCTTGTCTTTCAATTGCAGTGACTGCGCTGACAATGTGGCAAAGTAGAGCAGTGTTGCTATAAGTAGTATTGTTCTTTTCATAATTTACACTATTTTTCCTCTACAAAGATACTACAAAAAACGTGCTACAATAATTACTACCGGAAAGTTTTTAAAAATATTTTCTTTCTTACCGTGGCAAAGATATAGGATATGCCTGACAATCATCAGAAATCTTGCAGGAAAATTTATCAACAATACAGGCAGTAAGAATATTATTATTTACTTTGCAAACCGTAAAAAGTAATTAACTATCACACTATGAAAAAATTAGCTCTACTAACATTGTTAATAACCATGGGTTTAACCTCCTATAGCCAGTCGCAGAGGCTGGTTATGCTTGAGCATTTTACCCAGGCATCATGTGGCCCATGTGCCGGTGTAAATCCCACAATTCATAATATTCTTGTGAATAATCCACAAACAATAACATGTATCAACTTCCACACCAGCTGGCCCGGATATGACCCCATGTATCTGCACAATACTGTTGATCCTACATCACGTGTAACCTATTATGGTGTGAACAGTGTTCCTCATTCTGTGATTGATGGCAATGTATATAGCGGTCACCCGAATGGATGGACAGGTAACATGACCATCGTAAACAATCGCGCTGCAGTTCCTTCCCCTTTCACCCTGAGTGTAAACCAGCGACTATCAACCGGCAATGATACGCTTTTTGTTACCATGCTTGTTGAAGCAACTGCCCCTGTAACCGGGCCAATTACTGCCTTCATAGGCGTTATTGAGAAGTTGATACATTTCAATACTGCCCCCGGCTCCAATGGCGAAAAGGATTTCCATAATGTGCTCAAGAAAATGCTTCCCACTAAAAGTGGCATAGCACTCCCAACACCAATGCAGACCGGCGACTATGTGATCCTTGAGTCATACTGGGTTTTGGCCAATGTATATCAGCTCGACCAGTTGAGCGTGGTGAGCTATATACAGAATCCTACCACCAAGGAGGTCCATCAGGCTGCCAACCTTCAGTTGACGCCCATCCAGGCCGTTTACAACAATGATGTAGAGTCGGTTTCATTGACAAATGTGTTGCAACGCACTTGTACCAATACCCTTGCTCCACGCATAAATATCCGTAATAACGGCAATAACGGTCTCACTAACCTAACCATTAAATATCAGGTAAACGATGAAGAAATTCAAACTTTCCAGTGGAATGGCAACATGGCATTCCTGGATAAAGCCATACTTGATCTGCCTGAATTATCTTTCGCCATGCAGGACACCAATACATTGAAGGTTTATATTGATCAGGTAAACCAGGTGAATGATGAATATACCAAGAACGATACACTGGTACATACGTTCTACCCTGCTTATAAGGTTGGGCAAAATGTGCAGTTGAAAGTACGCACTGACAATGGTCCAAGTGAAGTAACCTGGGCAATTATCAACAGTGCCGGTGAAACTGTTGCCAGCGGAGGGCCTTATACCGAGACTGGAACCATGTATACTGAAGATATACTGATTGATGAGGACGATTGCTATGACTTCTTTATCTATGACTCAGGCGGCAATGGATTGTGCTGTGGCAATGGTGCAGGGTTTTTCCGTCTGGCTCCTCCTTCAGGCTCTCCGGTTATTGCTCAGGGAACTCAATTCGGATATGAGTTGAGTGCCCAGTTTGAAGTATATACCGTAGGTGTAAATGATCTGGATGTTCAATCAGATCTGAAAGTCTATCCCAACCCTGCCGGTAATAGGTTCTGGGTTGAATTACCAGCCGCAAATGCCAAATACACACTGGCCGTCACTAATCAGATAGGTCAAAGAGTCTATGAATCATCAGCCTCCAACAGTAAAATTGAAATTGACACCCAAACATGGCCTAACGGACTTTATATAGTCAGTGTTAAGACAGAACAAGGTGTTCTAATCAGCAAAATAAATATTTCAAAATAATAACATCCAAGGTTATTGGATAACAGCAACAGCGCATAATTAAATAATAGCAAGTTGCATCATTATAATTTTAAAACACACAATGGGGGCAGATTTTACTGCCCCCATTTAACTCTCACCATAAAACTCCCTCCCTATGAAATTCAGCCTACAACCCGGACATGATTATATCCAACTGAACCAATTGCTGAAACTCCTCGGTCTGGTAGAGTCCGGTGGTGAAGCTAATCAAGTGATCACTGATGGGGAGGTATTGGTAAACAACAATCCTGAGACTCAAAAACGCAAGAAGCTGCGTGTTGGCGATGTGGTTCTGTTTAATTCGCAAGAAATCAATATTGTAGACGAGGAAGACGATTAACAACTATTATTATAGATGGAGAGCTGTTGGTGTCAGTAGAATAATTTTGTTCTATATTTGCACGGTTATGCAAGACCGTTCCAATCGTCTTCCTATCTAATCGTATTCTTATATAATCATCTTGTTATGTTAAGATCATTCCTTTTTGCAGTATTTGCCCTGTGTTGTTCTTCGCTGAGTGCTCAGACCATTTCCCAGACCAATGATTTCTATGATGATGCTCCCCAGTCATCATTAAACATGAACACGCTCACTGTAAAAGGTGAAATTGAGAAAGCGTATACCGTTGATTTTACCACACTTCCATTACGCCAGGTAATTGTAAAGGAGACTTCCTATACTGAAACCGCCGGGAAATTCATCGGTGCTTATCAATACGAAGGTTATTCACTGTATGATATCCTGAATCAGGCTGTTCTTGCCAAGAAAAATGCCGCTGACTTCCCTCCTATCATTGACCTTTACGTGGAGATAGAAAATGCGAAGGGTGATAAGGTTGTGCTGAGCTGGGGCGAAATCTACTACCCGGTAAACCGGCATCAGATCATCATTGCTTCAAAAGTTCGGCGAATTATACCATCCAAAACCAAAGAGCTGTGGCCGTTACCTGTCAATTCAAAGCTGGTTGTAGTATCCGATCTTTATACAGAGCGCAATATTGAATCACCCGTAAGTATAACCATCAAATCAGCCAATGTAGCCTACAAGATTGAAAAGGATATGCCCAATATGTATGCTCCTGTTGTTTCGCTGACAAATATGGGCAGCAGGAATTCAATCAGCGACAATAGTCTATTGGCACAAACTACCGTATACAATACTGTTTTCTATGGTCGTGGCAGGGGAATCCACAGCACTACTCCCTTTCATGGAGTGATGCTTAAAGATTTCCTGAAGAATGATCTAATAATTAATCCTGATATGCTGCGTACCGGAATACTTGTCTTTGCAGGTGCTGATGGCTATAGGGGAGTATTTACCCTAAGTGAGGTATTCAACCGCAACGACCAGGCTGAACTGTTATTGGTACCTCAGAAGGATGTCATCGGATCAGGTGCTTTTCAGCTATTTCCTGCCATGGATTTCTTTTCCGACAGGGCCATAAAGAGTTTATCCGATATCAGATATATCAAGATTGACTAAAGGAATCCTATTGAAGGGTATAATTCCTGAAGAACTTCCATATCTCCTCAAAGCCATTGATATCCATATTTGCGGGATATCCAAGGCCTGGTATCGTATGTCCGCTATCCTGTCCTGCAGTTTTTCTGCCACGGTAAAAGTCATAAAACCCCCATTCGACATGCCTGTAACATAAATCCTGCTCATATCAATCAATCCCTTTTGGTAAAGCGTGTCAATAATACTGTTAATGAAGCTCACATCATTCCAAGGGAGTAAATTATGCGCATCCCATCCGGTATCGCCGATTCCTGAAGAATTACCGACAAGTGCCTGGGGTTGCAAAAGAATAAAACGCTCACGCTCAGCAATTTTAGTGAGGTGATGGTTAATCATGCCGAGCCATCACCACTTTATATTTTTGAAGTTACCAATTCCGTATAAAGGTAAAGTAATTAGCTTTCGGCATGAAATTACTTTAATTCGTTCGAATAAATGTAATTGGATACAAAAAACGAAGGAAATAGCTTTATACTCATCGATAATTAAGGCGTTGGGGACTTCTATATAGCCGAATGTTTCGAGCAAATAGAAACTCTATTTGTCTGGAGCTTTTTATTCCTTTTCGGTAATCGGCTGATTACTTTATCAAAATCGCTTTCATAAAGTTGATCCTGAATCACTCTGTATTTCTCATATTCATCTTCAGCCATCTTTGCTGCTATCTCATGACTGAGTTTCCCTGAATCTTTCAGGACGGTATAATCGTTAAAGTTAAGGAATGCATCTAATTTGCTGATCCACTCTGACATACTCATTGCAATATTCCTTTTAGCCTGATTTTCAGCGTAATCAAGATACATAGATACAATTCTGTTCAGCTCATCAATCTCAGGTTCTGCTAGATAATTTTTGGCGATAGTCACATCAGATTTTAAAATCTTCCCTCCAGGTGAATTTTTCCATGTAGTTAATCCCATGTGCATTCTATTAGCACTTGCTCTATCAGCAATGATTTCAGCTGCATTTTTACCTGTAATAGCCCAATGTAACTTATTCTGGACAGTTTTATAAAATCTCTTAGTAAGCACTGAGTCAGGATCATAATCAATACTGCATTGGGCATAAATATCCGTAATCTTTTGATAGAATCTCCTTTCACTTGCCCTGATCTCCCGAATGCGTTCAAGTAACTCATCAAAATAGTCTCTTCCGAAGTTCTTTCCCTGTTTAAGCCTTTCATCATTAATTATAAAACCTTTTATGATGTACTCTCGTAATGTCTGAGTAGCCCATATTCTGAACCGGGTGGCTTCAGCACTATTCACACGATAGCCTACTGCAATTATCGCGTCAAGGTTGTAAAACTCTACTTCTCGCTCAACTTTTCTCTGTCCTTCTGTTTGAACTATTCGAAAATTTCGAATAGTTGCCTCTTTATTTAATTCTTCAGATTTATAGATCTCTTTAAGATGGTAGTTAATAGTATTGACTTCCACATTGAAAAGCTCTGACATCTTCTTCTGAGAAAGCCAGAAAGTTTCCACTTCAAAATAAACTTCTGCTGTTGAATTACCTTCAGTTGTGCTATATAATATTATTTCGAATTTCTCCATAAGTAAGAACTAAACGCACGCAGCGCTTTGAACAACTAAAAACAACTATTGATAATCCCGTCATCCGCCTTATTCGGCAAAGTAACCTTCAGCAGCGGCTCCTGCGCCATGGCACGCTTTATTGCAAATATCGCCTCATCATTGCGGGCCCAGGAGCGGCGTGAAATTCCGTTGTTAACATCCCAGTGCAGCATGTTGCGCAGGCGCCTGTCACTGTCGGCTGATCCATCCAACAGCATACCGAAGCCTCCGTTTATTACTTCTCCCCAGCCTACTCCTCCGCCGTTATGGATCGATACCCACGTGGCCCCTCTGAAGGAGTCTCCAATGACATTCTGAATGGCCATATCGGCGGTGAAGGAGCTGCCATCGTATATGTTTGATGTTTCCCTGAAAGGTGAGTCGGTACCCGATACATCGTGGTGGTCCCTGCCCAATACTACCGGGGCACTCAGTATTCCTTCGGCAATTGCCTTATTGAATGCAGCAGCTATCTTGGTACGTCCTTCACAATCGGCATAGAGTATGCGCGCCTGCGACCCTACCACCAGCTTATTCTGCTTGGCTTCGCGTATCCAGCGTATGTTATCCTTCATCTGCTGACTGATCTCCACGGGGGCTGTGGCCGATATCTCCTCCAGCACTTCCATGGCTATCCTGTCGGTAGTATCCAGATCTTCCGGTTTGCCCGATGTACATACCCACCTGAATGGACCAAAACCATAGTCAAAGCACATTGGTCCCATGATATCCTGCACGTAGCTAGGATAGCGGAACTTGCCGTCTTTCTTGAATATATCAGCTCCTGCCCTGCCGGCTTCCAGCAGAAATGCATTTCCGTAATCAAAGAAATACATGCCATTGGCTGATAGTTTGTTTATAGCAATAACCTGTCGCTGCAGCGATTCTTTAACCTTCTGTTTAAAGAGCTCCGGCTGGTGTGCCATCATCTCATTCGATTCTTCAAAGCTCAATCCTGCCGGATAATAGCCACCTGCCCATGGATTGTGGAGTGATGTTTGGTCTGATCCCATATCCACGTGTATATTTCGCTCTGCCAGTCGTTCCCATAAATCCACAATATTACCTAGGTAGGCAATGGAATGGGCTTTGTTGGCCGACATGAAATTCAATGCCTTTTCAATCGCTTCATCTACATTATCAGTAATCTCATCCACCCAACCCTGGCTATGGCGTTTATGCGCCGCATGGGCGTTTACCTCCGCGGTTATGCTCACCACTCCTGCTATATTGGCTGCCTTGGGTTGTGCTCCGCTCATCCCGCCAAGGCCTGCCGTTACAAACAACCTGCCCGCCAGTCCTGATCCATTCCTTACAAGTTTTCTGCCTGCATTCAGCACCGTAATGGCTGTGCCATGCACAATTCCCTGCGGACCGATATACATATAGGATCCTGCGGTCATTTGTCCGTATTGTGATACACCCAGTGCATTGAATCGTTCCCAGTCGTCGGGTTTTGAATAGTTGGGAATCACCATTCCATTGGTAACAACCACCCTTGGGGCATCCTTATGTGATGGGTACAGCCCCATGGGATGCCCTGAATACATCACCAGCGTCTGCTCTTCAGTCATTTCACTCAGGTACTTCATGGTCAGCAGGTACTGGGCCCAGTTTTGAAAGACTGCACCATTGCCGCCATAGGTAATCAGTTCTTCAGGATGCTGCGCTACCGCGGGATCCAGATTATTTTGTATCATGAGCATAATACCTGCAGCCTGCTGACATTTAGAAGGGTATTCGCTGATAGGACGGGCATACATCCTGTAATCGGGACGGAAACGATACATATATATACGACCGTATTTCTCCAGCTCTTCGGCGAATTCCGGTGCAAGTATCGCATGATGCCGTGGCTCAAAGTATCGCAAGGCATTTCGTAACGCTAGTTTCTTCTCTTCTACACTCAGGATGTCCTTACGTATGGGTGCATGACTAACATTGGTATCCAATCCCTTTCTTTCAGGCAATTCAATGGGTATGCCTGTGCTTATTGCCACTTTAAAATCCATAATCTTCAAACTAAATTGTTATACTTTAACTCAACTATAGTTGATCATTCAATGAAATCAAAACACTAAAAACCGCATTCCTACCACTGAGTCTTTTTGGAGAACAATCCCCTGAAACCCAGTATTACATTCACCACCAGCAGAAAGAGCTCAAAGAACGGAATCCACAGCAGGAATCCCTTTTCATTCATCCGGCGCATGCTTTTCTTGGTGATAAACAGTTGGGTAGCCAACCTGATTACAAACATGGCACCCAGGAGAATCGGTTCAACTTTATATACGGCCAGGAGTAATATCAGACCAAAGAAAAGAAACTGGGTAAACGAAAAGAGGCCCAGCACCAGTTTGTGTCTGAACTTGTAGAATCCGCCTGTAGATAGATGCCTTCTCTTCTGTCTCAGCCAGGAACCCAATGTTTGCTTGGGTTTTGAATAGGTAAAAGCGTCAGGATCAGGCTGTACGCGTGTATTGCTCTTCTTGGCCACCTGATTGATAAACAGATCATCGTCGCCCGATATAATTTTATAATGCTTCACAAATCCGCCTGAATTATAGAACAGCGACCGGTGATAGGCAAGATTACGACCCACCCCCATATAGGGCATCCCCGAAAGGGCCAGACTCATATACTGCATGGCAACCTGCAGGGTATCAAAGCGAATAAGCTTATTAAGCAAGCCAGGCTGAGGCTGGTAAGCGCCATAGCCCAGCACAATCTCCGTTTTGCCGGTGAAGGCACTTTGCATGGAGCTGATCCAGTTTGGACCAGCGGGCACACAATCGGCATCAGCCAACAACAGTAACTCATGTTTTGCCGACTTGATGCCCAATGACAAGGGAAATTTCTTGCCGGTAAAGAAGTTGAGGTTCTCCTTAATATCCACCACATTCAGGTGGGGGTACTTATCACTCAGTTCACGCAGAAGATAGAAGGTATCGTCGTCGGAAGCATCGTTTACCACGATCACTTCAAACTGGGGGTAATCCTGTTCAAGTACCTTGGGCAGAAAACGCACCAGATTATGATACTCGTTTTTGGCGCAGATAATCACGGAAACCGGGGGTTTCTCCTCGGTGAAAGTACGTTTTGCCGGATTGTAGAAAGCAAGTCTGCCAAACACGAACCAGTAGTATACCAGTTGAATGATGAGTACAACCAGCAGCAGCAAAATCAGAGGAAACCAATCAGAATCAATAAGGGTAAAGAACCAGGCCATAGATTGCTATTTCAGATGCAAAATTATTCAAACCTAAGGGATTTTTCGAATTTAAGTTATCAACAATTGGGGAGGGTGATGGAACAGGCTAATAGCCCGACATATCTGAGGTACAATGAATTTATGAACCAACAGCACCAATCCACCCCAATAACCCCTCAAGTTATTTCAGGCGATAAGCTGTGAGGAAAGTAGGTTTATCTAAGAAGCATAACCCTGCCAAGCAACTTTCTCTGCTTTGAATGCCCAGCCAACTTATATAGAATCTGCACCATATATGTATCGTGTGGGGATGGCTTTCCGTTGAAAGTACCATTCCAACCTTCTACCGGATCATTGGACTCAAACAGCAACTGTCCCCGTTTATTGCAAATCATGATATGATAACCATCAATTTCAGAAAGAGTCGACTGCCTAATCGGCCGAAACTCATCATTCAAACCATCCCCATTAGGCGTAAAGGCGTTAGGCAGGATGAATAGGAACAGTCCTGTGTAGGCCATATCAGGTGTCACTACAACTAACAGGGATACAGGAATACCCTGACAACCGCCCGAAGTTGTTTCCCTGACTTCCAGTTTGAAAATACCGCTCTGCTGCCAGCAGATGCTGATCATATCACTTTGCTCAGGCTGCAATACTCCGTCAATCCACCATTGATAGGCAGATCCAGCCGTTGAATTGACCCAATATTCCTTGGTTGTGCCAATATTGATACTGTCGATGGACACACCCTGACAGTATGCTTCATTTCCGGGTGGCCAGAAACACCAAAGCATAAAAAGGGTACAGTATTTCCATACCAGTTTTAACCGAATGTCCATTGACTTACTAATTGTGGAAGATAGTAAGTGTTGCCGGAAGTGCATTTATGATCACGTCTTTACTTACTTCAGCATAACAGGAACCTGCCGTTTCAGTGACTGTTAGACTTCCCGCTGATGGTCCTGTCCAATTTACTGCAACCTGATTGGTTCCCTGTCCTGTTTCAATTGTGCCTCCCGTTACCGACCACAAATAAGTATTGCCATCGGTAAAAGTCACATCATAAGCTTCCGTATCACCCGCGCAGACTACATCAGCACCGGCAATTACAGGTGTCGGCGTTGGATTTACAGTAATGGTGATGGAAACAGTAACTGAACATCCTGCATCATTGGTTTCTACCAGTTGCAGCGTGCAGGTCCCGATAGTTTCCCAGTCAACAGTGATCAGGTTCGGCGTAGCACCAACAGTAATGGTACCATTGCCTCCTGTTACCGGAATTATTGTCCAAGCATAAGTAGAAGTTGTACTGTAATCTACTCCATAAGGTTCCGTGGAAAACTGGCATACTGCCTGATCTCCCGAGTTGGGATAGACCTGTGACGTTGCATTAAGGGTAACTGAAGCCATAAACATGGTCATGAGCAATGCAATCAGATTGAATTTTGAATTCATGATAGTGGTATTTTATGTGTTAAAATGTGAGAATTTTTTATCATTGATGCCAAATTGTATTTGTTGATGGTCCTGCATTGGGTGTTACATTAAGGGTAGCTGCATGGGATGAAATATAGCAATCGCCATCACTATTGGTAATTCTACAATAGTATTGGAAGCCATCCATTGCGGCAGTAACCACTGATACTGTCAGTGTTGGCGCGGTTGACCCGGAATATCCCTGTTGATCAGTCAGATTCGTCCATGTTCCATTGTTTAATTCATACCATTGGTAAAGAAGCGGACCTACCCCACCTGATGACGATACCTCAAACTCAACAAACGATCCTTCGCAGGATATCTGTGAAATAGGTTGCTGTGTGATAATCGGCAAACTACTCAGGTTACATGTTGTGTAATGCTGATGAGGAGTGGATGGGAAAGCCCCGGCAGTGTTTACAATATCTGTAACAGTCC
This sequence comes from Bacteroidota bacterium, assembly GCA_023428585.1. Lineage (GTDB taxonomy): Bacteria > Bacteroidota > Bacteroidia > Bacteroidales > Lentimicrobiaceae > Lentimicrobium. Next base: position 588 of record JAEYXG010000154.1, on the reverse strand, counting down.
ATTCCAGGTATGAGGAGTTAGGATTAGGTGCACATATCTCACTGTTTCTGCACAATGACCTGTTACTATACCAATCGTCGGGTGATTGTTCGCGCATTACGCCATCAACCCTGACATTATTATTATCGTAAAGTGCTGCTCCATCACGCCATTGTCCGTTCCATAAGTAGCAGGCGCCATTTAAAGCGCTGCCTGTATACCATTCAGGATTAGTGAAATCATGTATTACCCCGTCGGTGTTGGTGTATCCACAGGTAAGGGATTGTCCTGGAGCAATAACACCCGACAAATTCCAACACATCACAGAAATACTGCATTCTGAATCTATCAAATCATTTGGAATAGCGCGTACAGACCATAAGGCAAGACTGACAGGAAAGTAAGTAGGGTTATATATCTCAATGAACCTGTCGGTCTCAAATCCTATTTGTGGATCACATAATTCTGAAATAATCACTCCGGAAGTAACCTCACAATTGGCACCCAGTACAACAAAATCAGATTCACTGATTGCCGAACAACTGGTGATACAACTTATTCTCCCGGTCACGGCACCAGCAGGCACCACTGCATTGATCAGTGTATTGT
>JAEYXG010000115.1 GCA_023428585.1 Bacteroidota bacterium | reverse complement strand
GTACTCGTCTTCAAGAAGAAGAGGAGAAAAGGATATCAGAAACAAAGTGGCCACAGGCAGTACCTCACCAGGGTACAGATCAATGCCATTAACGCCTAATTAATTAACCGATAAAAACGAAAAGTTATGGCTCATAAAAAAGGTGCCGGTAGTTCGAGTAACGGTAGAGAATCACACTCAAAACGACTTGGCGTTAAGATATATGGCGGACAAGCTGCCCAGGCAGGCAATATCATCATTCGTCAACGTGGCACGGTACACAACCCCGGCCTCAATGTAGGTATGGGCAAGGATCATACCCTGTTCGCACTCATTGACGGTGTGGTTCAGTTCCGCGTTAGGAAAAACGACAAATCATTTGTATCAGTTCTCCCGTTCGAAACGGCTGAATAATCAACTTATTGAAAAAGTTCAGGGCAGATATTCTCTGCCCTTTTTTTATGCCCATTCAATAGCAACCCATTGAATGGGTATTGGTGTAGCCCATCGGTTTTTTCATAGTTCCGGCAAGCCGTTGTCTCTATTTACGGGCATAAGTCTCCGGGTTAATCAACCCAGTGAAACATCGAGCAACATCATGGTAGCAAAGCCCAACATGGCACCAATGGTTGACAGGTCAGTTTCATTGCCTGTCTGCGATTCGGGTATCAGTTCCTCAACTACCACAAATATCATGGCACCTGCAGCAAATGACAAGGCATAAGGCAGTATTGGCTTGATTGACAAAACAAGAAAAGCCCCGAGTACCCCTGCTATGGGTTCCACTATGCCCGACATTTGTCCGTAATGAAAGGCTTTTAGCCGGGAGAATCCTTCTCTTCGCAATGGGATAGATACAGCAGCCCCTTCAGGGAAATTCTGTAGTCCAATCCCTATTGCAAGCGCAATGGCTCCTGCCAGCATTCCAACATCGGGATTGTTGGCCAGTGCTCCGAATGTAACACCCACAGCCAGTCCTTCAGGTATATTGTGGAGTGTAATGGCCAATACAAGCAAAACACTTCTTTGCCACTGTGTTTTGATCCCTTCAGCCTTATCGCGTGCAAGGCCCATGTGCAGGTGGGGCAGTATCTTGTCGATAAGAAGCAAGAATCCGCCACCGAGCAGGAAGCCAACAAGCGCAGGAATCCAGGGTATATCGCCATTCTCTTCTGCCATCTCTATGGCCGGCTTCAGGAGCGACCAGAAGCTGGCGGCAATCATTACACCTGCGGCAAAACCAAGCATTGAGTTAAGCACCTTCTTGTTGATGCTCTTGAAGAAGAACACCATACCCGAACCCATGGCTGTAAGAAACCAGGTAAATAGGGTAGCAGCCAGTGCCAGAAGTATTGGATTGTATTCAAGTAATTGTTCCATTGTTTCAAATTTGCATTAATCAGGCTTTTCATCTTCAGGATTGCGGGATTCACCGTTCTCTTCATTGATATTCTTCTCGAATTCATTGACCACAATCATGGCACGGTCAAAATCATTTTTTGACACAAACACCTTGACAGAGCCCGCGGCACCTGCATCTGACCACCATGGATAAAGCACACCCATGATCTCATCTTTCAGGAATGCCTCAATTTCAGCATTCTCCAACAGGCTTTTAACCATTCCGGCCTGCCAGCCATTGCCGGAATACACCTCTATAGGGTCATCGTGAATTTTGTTTTCCATTGCTGATATATTTTATACAGTGTCTTGTTTATTCATGGTACCGCCGGTTCAATACCCTTTAAAAATCGGCCATAAAGTATTCTTCCTCAAACTTCTTGACTACCACACCATTGATTATCATTTTCATGGTATCAACATCCATATAGGGACTCCTGTCAATTCTATACAGCCTGCCGCTATGGTAGGGCTTCTTGATATTGATAGCCGTGTCGCCCAGAAATTCAACTTCAAATCCGAAGTTATAAACTTCATTGGCCTTTCTTAACCTTAACTTTTCATAGTCGGGATGCAGACTATCGATAGGCTGATATACATTTGCATTCCCTTCCTCCATAATCTGAATCTGAAAACCTGATGGCGACTGCCATACGCCAACAAAATCCATCTTGGTAGCCGGTATAGAATCAGGTCCGCCACATGCCGGTAGGAGAAAAATAAAAATTACCGGCAACAGGAACACAGGTATGCTTTTCATTATTCTGTTTTTCATTGGAATGTCATTTATAATGATGGTTAAATAATTGGTTCACGGCTTTAAAAACCTATCTAAAGATAATCAAAACAAAGCGTATTGTACAATGTTTAATGTTAATAAATCTATTTCCTTCTACCCATAACATCACATCTATTTTCATTTCTTCATTCCATCACCATTGAATTTCAGGCCGGGCAGGCAACTCAATCCACAACTCCCTGATCTGTATGCCTATGTTTCTCCAGCCAGGATAAAATAACACTGAAGACCTCTTTTCTTTCAGGCTCATTGTGCAGTTCATGAAAAGCATCATCCCACAGCACCAAAGTGCATCTCCCGTCAATGGGAGCCGCGAACTCCTCACTTCCCGACGGATAGGCGATGTTATCAGCCTTGCCGTGCATCAGAAGAAGCGGCAGTGCAAATTCAGCGGCATGTTCCAGTGTCCATCGCCTTGCATCAAGCAGTTTTCTGGCAAATCCAAGTGATAGCCTGTAATGCACCAACGGATCATTGATATAAGCCTGAACCGTTGCAATATCACGCGACAATTGGTCAGGCACCAATCCGCTGTTGAGGGTTAACCCCGGTATTACTGACCCGAGTACCCTGGCAGCCATGATCTTGACAGGTTGTTCATCCAATGAACTACGGAGTGCAGGACTGGTGGCTATGACCCCATTAATGTGTGGTTTGCGCTTCAGAGAATAATATAAAACCATGATAGCACCCAGGCTCTGTCCGTAAAGATAAAGAGGCGATCCTTCATAGCGATGTCTTGCCTCTTCCAGTAGCCTGTCAATGTCGTTCAGCACGGCTTCCATGGAAGGCACATGTCCGCGTTTGCCTTCAGAATTGCCATGTCCGCGCCAATCGGCCCCCATAAGCACATAACCGGCGCCCGTGAGCACTTGAGCTACATGCCCATATCTACCGGTATGCTCTCCAATACCATGTACCAGGCAAACCACTCCAATTACAGGTAGCTCTTCAGGCTCCCATCCCTGTACAAATATTCTTAAGCCATCGACTGACTTCCACTCGGTTTCAAAATTTCTCATTCAAGAGTGCATGATGATTGTTTAGTACTCTTTCAAACAGCCGTCAACCAGTTGTAAAAACTGACACTATCCCTGTTATTGCTTGAATTGAGGCACAATCCTATGCTTGGTGCCAGCTTCATAGGCATAGGCTATTCCTATCAATACAGGCTCACTCCAGGCTCTACCAAAGAATGAGATGCCTACAGGCAGTCCATCAACCGAGCCCATGGGTACACTAATGTTGGGATATCCTGCCAGTGCTGCCGGTGAGGAGCTTCCCAGTTGGAAACTATCGCCGTTTATATGGTCAGTATTCCAGGCAGGTGACCCCGTAGGCGCAACTATGGCATCAAGCTGATGCCGGTTCATAACCCGGTCAATTCCATCCCCTCTTATTCCTTTCATCATGCCTGCCAGCACTTCCTTGTATTCTGCAGAGTTGAGGTCACCTTTTGCCTGAGCCATCTCAAGGTACCGCTGATTATAAAAATCCATCTCCACGGAATCCTGTTTATTGAAGGCTATCAGTTCCTCAACACTTTTAATGGGGGCATTGGCACCCAATGACTTGAAGTACTTGTTAAGGCCATCCTTATATTCATACAGTAAAACCTCAAACGAGTAGTTCTCCACCTGAGGATCGGCAATAGCATCAATTTCCACAATTGTCGCGCCTTTACTTTTCATGAATGCAACAGCCTTGTACATAAGGGAGTCAACTTTAAAGTTTACACCCAATGGTTCCTTGAAGAACCCAATTCGCTTACCTTCCAATGCATTTTCATGCAGGAACTGAGTATAATCAGTATAATATTTACCTTCACTTGCAGCCGTCAACTGATCTTCACTATCTATTCCCGTAAGGGCACCCAGACAAATAGCAGCATCCCTTACGGTGCGGGCCATGGGACCGGGAGTATCCTGAGTAAAGGAAATTGGAATGACTCCTGAGCGGCTTACTAGACCAACTGTAGGCTTGATACCCACAATACCATTGGCATTTGAAGGACAAACAATGGAACCGTTGGTTTCAGTGCCTATGGCAACCATGGTGAGATTGGCTGATACGGCAACTGCAGAGCCTGAGCTTGAGCCGCAGGGATTCCTTCCAAGATAATAGGGGTTTTTTGTTTGTCCGCCTACTCCACTCCAGCC
>JAEYXG010000086.1 GCA_023428585.1 Bacteroidota bacterium | reverse complement strand
GAACTGAAGCTCATGGCAACAGCTGCAATCATTGGGCTCAGCAAAATTCCGAAAAACGGAAATAATATTCCGGCAGCAATAGGAACACCCAGCACATTATAAACAAATGCAAAGAAGAGGTTCTGCTTAATATTCTTCATCACCTCAAGGCTTAACCTTTTGGCCCTGACAATGCCATTCAAATCACCTTTCACCAAGGTAATTTCTGCACTCTGCATAGCAATGTCGGTTCCTGTACCCATGGCTATTCCAATATTGGCCTGCGCAAGTGCAGGTGCATCATTGATTCCGTCGCCCGCCATTGCTACCATAAAACCTTTTTGTTGGAGCTCTTTAATCGTATTGAATTTATCGTCAGGCAAACACTCTGCCTTGTAGTCCTGTATTTTCAATTCATCTGCAACTACCTTGGCTGACAGTTTATTATCACCAGATAACATAATTACCTTGACTCCCATACTTTCCAATTCTTCAATGGCGCGCTTTGACGTGCTTTTTATCCTATCGGCCACACTTACCATACCTTCAATCTTATTCTCCACCAGCAAGTACATAACTGTTTGACCTGACTGTTGCAGTTCTTCAATTGATGCGCGGTCATTATCTGCCAATACAGCACCTGATTCTTCAACCATCTTAGCATTCCCAAGGCGTATCATCTGCCCTTTTATTTTTCCCTTAACCCCTTTGCCAGTGACAGAAGTAAAATTATCAACCGACAATATATCAATGTTTTTCTCTTTAGCCCCCTTAACAATAGCCATAGCCAATGGATGTTCGCTATGAGCATCAACAGAAGCCGCCAGTTGCAGAATCTGGTCGTCAGTATAGCTGCCAACCGTCTTAAACTCTCTAAGACCGGGCTTCCCCTCTGTTAGTGTACCCGTTTTATCAACAATAAGGGTATTGATCTTATTCATCTCTTCCATGGCTCTGGCATCCTTGACCAGGATTCCTGATTGTGCTCCTCGGCCTGTACCCACCATTATAGACATTGGAGTAGCCAATCCCAAGGCACAAGGACAGGCAATTATCAATACGGAAACCGCATTTACAAAAGCATATACTAAGGAAGGCTCCGGTCCCCATATACTCCAAATACCAAAAGTAATCAAGGCAATAGCAATTATTATCTGCACGAAGTATTTGGCAACTGTATCGGCTATGCGCTGTATGGGAGCTCTGGAACGGCCTGCCTCATTGACCATTTCAATGATCCTGGCCAATAGCGTCTCCTTGCCAACTTTTACAGCTTCCAACACAAAACTTGTCTGCCCATTTATTGAACCACCAATAACCTTATCGCCCTGATCTTTCTCCACAGGCATAGATTCACCTGTTATCATACTCTCGTTTAAAGTTGCTTCACCCTGCCAAATAATTCCATCTACAGGCACCTTTTCTCCCGGCTTTACCCTTAACAGATCTCCTACTATCACATGCTCCAGCGGAATTTCCTTCTCTACACCATCAACTAACTTCCTGGCAATGGGTGGTACCAAATTCAACAACGACTTGATAGCCGTATTGGTTTTACTGTGTGCCCTTAGCTCAAGTACCTGCCCAAGCAATACCAACGTCAGAATTACTGCAGCCGATTCAAAGTATAGATGCATATTTCCATGCATATCCTTAAACTGATCAGGGAATATCCCGGGTAAAATAAGTGCTGCAACGCTAAAAATAAAGGCTGCTCCAACACCAATTGAAATAAGTGTCCACATGTTTGGCGACCTTCTAATTACGGAACTGTAACCTCTCTTGAAGAATTGCCATCCGGAATAAAATACAACCGGTGTAGTTAAAAGAAATGATACCCAGTTCAATATTGCTCTGTGCCTCATGACAAACTCCTTTAAAAAGGGAATCATTTCCGACATGCCAATAAAAAACACCGGAACAGTCAAAGCTACTGCAATCCAAAATTTTCGTTTCATCTTTAGATAGGCAGTATCCTCTTCCTCTTCGGGTTGTGTAGCCACTGGAACAAGGTCCATCCCACAAATCGGACAGTCGCCCGGCTTATCCTTCCTGATCTCGGGATGCATAGGACAAGTATATACAGTTGCTGATTGGGTATAACTCTCCTCTTTTACCAGATTCATGCCGCAAACCGGACATTCGCCGGGCTTGTCGTAGGTTTTATCACCCTCACATCGCATGGGACAATAATATTGGAGTCCACCCATCTTCACGGAGGTGAATGAAGAAGCACCTGAGGTCGCTGATTCTCCGCCAGAAGGAGAATGACCATGAACTCCGTGCATTGCTGAATTATACCTATCAGGCATACTACCAGGTTGATCATTAGCTGATTTCAGGAACATATTACATACAGGACAGCGGCCGGGAGCATCATAGGTTTTATCACCTTCACAGAACATGGGGCAATAATACACCTCTTTCTTCTTCTCTTGATTTAGCTTTCTAATTTCATCAACGGGCATCAGGAACATACCACATACCGGACAAGATCCCTGATCCCTATAGGTCTTGTCTTCTTCACACTGCATTGGACAAGCATACCTCACCTGGTTGGTAGCCTTTATTACTGGTGAATCAACTTTCTTCTCTGCAGATTTTTCAGCAACCACACTTTCAGTAGCAGGTTTATCCATTGGGGATATCTTTTCTGAAGTTGGTGTAGATTTCAATCCTGGAACTAAAAACATGCCGCACACAGGACACCTTCCCGGCTGATCATAAACCTTATCACCTTCGCAATGCATTGGACAATACCAGGTGGTCACTTCTCTATTTTCTGATAGCGCTTTCATTTACAATTACATTTCAAGATAATGCAGTTTATCGACTGACTCAGTTAATGACATGGCAATCATGATATGGTATAAAATATCACACTAACAACATTTATCGTGTTAATGTTACTAAACAACCGAGATAGGTGAATGGTTGAGAATGAAGGAAGGAGCATTGTTTTTATCAGGGCCCA
>JAEYXG010000043.1 GCA_023428585.1 Bacteroidota bacterium | reverse complement strand
AACCAAACCTTGCATTCTATGAAGCACGGGGATTGGCAGGCATGATAAGCTTGCACAAAACCATTGAATACCTTGAAAAATATAAAAACGAATGTTTTACAATAGCTGATGCAAAACGGGGAGATATAGGAAATACTTCTACTCAATATGCAAGGGCATTCTTTGATAGGGAATCATCAGGTTTTAATTTCGACGCAGTTACAGTTGCTCCATATATGGGAGAAGATTCAGTTAGTCCTTTTCTCAAATTCAATGATAAATGGGTTATTGTTCTGGCTTTGACATCCAACAAGGGAGCTTCTGATTTTCAGTTGATTGCTGATAGTAATGACGTGAAACTGTTTGAAAAGGTTCTGAGGATAACAGCAAAATGGGGCTCTTCAGAAAATACAATGTTTGTTGTAGGTGCAACCCGTGCTGAGATGCTTACTGAAGTGAGAAAAATCGTCCCTGATCATTTTCTCCTGGTGCCCGGTGTGGGCGCTCAGGGCGGTAGTCTGGAGGATGTTGCACAATTTGGGCTAAACAATGATTGTGGAATTCTGGTCAATGCCTCCAGAAGTATCATTTTTGCATCCGGTCAGCCTGACTTTGCTGAAAAAGCTCGTGCAGAAGCTTTGTCTATGCAGCAACAAATGGAGTCAACACTCAAGGTGAAAGGAATTCTTTGATTTTTTATAGAATTCTACCTGCACCTAGGTAAAGTCTTCCGAATTTCCAGCATAAAATTTACAATTATAAATGAAAGAAAAAAGGAGTTCTTAAAACAAGAACTCCTTTATCAATACGAACTCACTACAATTTACTCGACAATGTAGTTCCAGTTAAATTCATCAGGTGCTTCACCATTCTGAATAGCCTGTAGTTTTTTGTATAATTTAGTGGAAATAGGGCCAGCCTGTCCATCCTTGCAATAAGTATATACATGACCGGTAAGGTGGTCATCAATTTTATAGATTGGCGAAATAACAGCTGCAGTTCCGCATGCTCCAACTTCATCAAAACCATCTAGTTCACCAACTTCTACCGGGCGCACTTCAATTTCCATACCAAAGCTTTTGGCTAAAACCATCAAACTTTTATTAGTAATAGAAGGCAGGATAGATTCAGATTTTGGCGTAATATACTTGTTGCCTTTAATAGCGAAAAAGTTGGCTGGGCCGGCTTCATCAATATATTTCTTTTCTTTGGCATCAAGGAATAAGGCAGCAGCATAACCTGAAGCATGAGCTTCCTCACCAGCCAACAAACTTGCAGCGTAGTTGCCACCCACTTTATAGCGGCCGGTTCCTTTAGGTGCTGCACGGTCATAATCACGGGCTATCTGCACTGCCACAGGCTTAAAGCCTTCTTTGAAGTATGGACCAACAGGTGTAACAAATACCATAAATAAATATTCATCAGCCGGTGCCACGCCTACCCGTGCGCCGGTCCCAATTAGTAATGGACGAATATACAACGAGGCTCCAGTGCCATAAGGAGGTATAAAACGTTCATTCAATTTGATGACTTTAACAATTGATTCCAGAAAGATTTCTCTTGGCACTACTGACATCATAACACCCTTGGCTGAACTTTCCATACGGGCAGCATTCTCTTCCCAACGGAAGATCCTGATCTTCCCGTCTTTGCCCCTGAAGGCTTTCATTCCTTCAAATGCTTCCTGTCCATAGTGCAATGATGATGCAGCCATGTGAATGTTAATAACTTCTGATGAAGACGTTTCAATTTCTCCCCATTTTCCATTCCTGTAATAACAGCGAACATTGTAGTCGGTCTTGACATAACCGAAAGGTAGATGACTCCAATCCATTTCTAACATATGCTTATATTTTTAAGGTTGTTTACTGCATTGTTATAAGTGGCTAAATTAGGAACTTTCCTTAAGGTGGCAATGAGAATTGTGAAAATAGTTTCTATTAATGCTTTTCCTGCAAAACAGCCATTTTGTCAGTTTTTTTTCAATTGGCATACCATTTGAAGAAAAGGAATTACTGACTTTAAAAATTGAATGTAATATGCAAACAGGAAAGATCAATGTTCAAACGGAAAACATTTTTCCAATAATCAAGAAATTCCTTTATTCAGATCATGAGATATTCCTTAGGGAATTGATTTCCAATGCAGTTGATGCAACCCAGAAATTAAATGCCCTATCATCTATGGGGCAAGTTAAAGATGAACTCGGTGATTTGACTATAGAGGTCATTTTGGATAAGGAGAATAAAACCTTGACCATCAGAGATCAAGGAATAGGAATGACAGCTGAAGAAGTTGATAAATACATCAATCAGATTGCTTTTTCCGGTGCAGAAGAATTTGTAAAAAAATATAAAGGTAAAAGTGAAGCTGATGCTGCTCAATTGATTGGCCATTTTGGCCTTGGTTTCTATTCATCATTCATGGTTTCAAAGAAAGTTGAAATCTATAGTAAAACCTATCGTAAAGGTCCTGGTTCAAAGGCCGTAAAATGGGAATGTGACGGAAGCCCCGAATATACCCTTACAGAAACTGAGAAAGTCAACCGTGGAACTGACATTGTCCTGCACATTGCAGATGACTCAGTAGAGTTTTTGGAAGAATCCAGAATTCTTGAGCTCCTGAAAAAGTATTGCAAGTTCCTGCCTATCCCTATTCGCTTTGGCGATGAAACAAAATGGGAGAAGGTAGAAGGCGTCAAAGATGATAAGGGCGAGGATAAATATGATGAAAAAAAGGCCCCCCGCATAATCAACAATACGAGTCCAGCATGGAAACGTAAACCCACTGATTTAACGACCGAAGATTACAATGGCTTTTATCACGAGCTTTATCCTTTCACGTTTGATGATCCACTGTTTAATATCCACCTTAATGTTGATTATCCTTTTAACCTGACGGGAATACTATATTTCCCGAAGGTCAAGAAGAATATTGAAGTGCAGAAAGAGAAAATCCAACTTTATTCCAATCAGGTATTTGTTACTGATTCAGTTGAAGGAATAGTACCTGATTTCCTCACCCTGATGCACGGCGTTATTGATTCACCCGATATCCCTCTTAATGTATCAAGATCTTATCTGCAAAGCGATTCCAGTGTGAAGAAGATATCAAATCACATTATGAAGAAAGTGGCAGATAAACTTGAAGATATCTTTAAAAACAATCGAGCTGAATTTGAAAACAAATGGGATGATATCCGCATCTTTATTGAATATGGTATAATTAGTGAACCTAAATTCTGGGAAAGAGCTGAGAAGTTCACCCTTCTCAAGGATACCAATGGGAAATTCTACACTTTTGAAGAGTATAAAAACCTGATTAATGACACACAAACTGACAAAGACAAAAAACTAGTACATCTCTACACATCAGATGCCACTGAGCAACATGGCTTTGTAGAAGCAGCAAGTTCATTGGGTTATAATATACTGGTAATGGATGGTGTGCTCGATAACCATTTCATCAATACCCTGGAACAAAAATTCGAGAATACCAGTTTTGTACGTGTTGACTCTGATGTTCCTGATAAACTTATCAAGAAGGATGAGCCTATGCCATCCAAACTTTCAGATGATGAACAGAAGGACATCAAGCCTATTTTTGAAGAAGTAGCAGGCAAGGAGCATTATCATGTAGTCTTTGAAAGTATGAGTGAAACCAGTATGCCGGTTCAAATTACACGACCCGAGTTTATGAGACGAATGAAAGACATGTCGATGTTAGGAGGTGGCGGTATGAATTACATGGGAAACCTGCCTGATTCATTTAACTTGGTTGTAAATTCAAACCATCCGTTGATCACCAAAATACATGATGAAAAGGATGAAACCACAAGAAAGAATATGGCCAAACAGCTCATTGATATCGCCAAGCTTTCGCAGAATTTGTTAAAAGGTGAAGAATTGACCGTTTTCATTAAGCGCAGTTTGGAAATCCTTAAATAATAAATAAAAGACCCGGATAATATATTCCGGGTCTTTTATCATATTTAACAGTTACAAAAATTATTACTTTTACGAAACATTAAAAAATTTTCCAACATGAAAAAATCACTAGTAACCATTCTTGTAGTAGTAGGCATAGTTCTTATAGCCTTTCTCTGGGGTAAGAACACATACAATGGTTTAGTCAATTCAGAAGAAAAGGTAACCGGAGCATGGTCACAGGTTGAAAATGTGTATCAACGACGTGCGGATCTGATACCCAACCTGGTCAACACCGTAAAAGGGTATGCTGACTTTGAACAAAAGACATTAACTCAAGTCATTGAAGCTCGGTCAAAAGCAACCGGTGTAAATGTAAATGCTGAAAATCTTGATGAGAATTCCATCCAACAATTTCAACAGGCTCAACAGGGATTAAGTTCAGCTTTATCCAGATTGATGGTTGTTGTAGAACGTTATCCTGACCTGAAAGCAAACCAAAATTTTATGGATCTCCAATCGCAACTTGAAGGTACAGAGAATAGGATCACTGTTGAGCGCCGCAACTTTAATGAAACTGCACAGAACTACAACGCTCAAATTCGTCGATTCCCCAGTAACATCTTTGCAGGCTTGTTTGGATTTGAAAGAAAAGCATATTTCAAGGCTGATGAAGGAGCTGAACAGGCACCTGAAGTACAATTCTAATCTAATTTATCGGCATTGCCATGCCACCATTATTATTCAGCCGATGCTGATAATGATTAACCAGTTCAAATAATACAAAGAATGTTGTAATGCCCAATTCAGCTAAAAATTTCTTTACACCTGAGCAACAGGATGATATCAAGCAAGCTATCTTAAATGCAGAGTTGAATACATCAGGCGAAATCAGGGTGCATATTCAAAAAAAATGCAAAGGGGATGTACTCGACCGTGCCGCCCATATTTTCAAATCAATTGGCATGGATAAAACAACTTCAAAAAATGGAGTATTATTTTATGTGGCCATAGAAAACCGAAGCTTTGCTATCTTGGGTGATTCAGGAATCAACGCAGTTGTACCGGCTGACTTTTGGGAAAGTACTAAAATCCTTATGATCAATCACTTTAGGGAAGGGCGATTTGCTGAAGGCATTGTTGCCGGGATTGAAAAGGCTGGCGAGCAATTAAAGGAACATTTTCCCTATCAGAGAGACGATATTAATGAACTAAATGATGAAATCTCATTTGACAATAATTAATTCTTTGGAAGATATTGCCTTTAAGCTTTAAGGTAATATCTTCCTGCAATGCAATCTATATGAGCACTAAATACCGATTATTCCTTCTTATAACCATATTGTTTCAATGCTTGATTTTCAAGGTTGTTGCACAGGTCCCCAATCCACCTGTCCCGCCGCAGCTAGTGAACGACTTTGCTTCAATACTCAGTGAATCGGAGAAAATGCAATTAGAACAATATTTAGTGGCATATAGTGACAGCACATCGACTCAGATAACTGTAGTTATTCTCAAAGACTTACAGGGATATGATGTTGATGACATGGCTCAAAGAATAGGACAGAAATGGGGCGTTGGTCAAAAAAACACCAGCAATGGGCTGGTTATATTGATAAAACCTAAAATTGGCAATGAAAGTGGCAAGGTTGCTTTCTCAACCGGCTATGGATTGGAGGATGTCATTACAGATGCTGTATCAAGACGAATTATCGACAATGAAATGATTCCCCGATTCAAGGAAAATAGGTATTATGATGGCATTATTGCAGGCGTTAGTATTGTTTCTGATCTGTTGATGGGCAAATACAAGGCTGACGACTATTCAAATTCTAATGACGGTAAAAAGGGAGGATTCGTCTTTTTATTGCTCCTTCTCATTTTTATCGTTGTAAGTCTCATCGGCAAGAACAATAACGACAATAACCACACAATTGGCAGGAAGAGCAATCTACCATTATGGTTATTACTCTCTATGTTGGGAAGTGGCGGTGGTCGCAGCAGCTCCGGTG
>JAEYXG010000028.1 GCA_023428585.1 Bacteroidota bacterium | reverse complement strand
AAATAGGGTGGAGTATAATGATATTAAATGAACAATTTGAAATTATTAGTGAATTGAATGTTGAACCAAAGCAATACTCTTTCTACAAGATGTGCTGTATTAATGGTAATTTATGGGTTATTCAGGAAGTTGAAGATTTGATTAAGAGAAAAGAGATTGTATATAGCAAGTTGATACAGTGATTCAAGAATTGACAGGCAAATTTGAATTGGAAAATGATCCTTAATATGTGGCACTAAATATTCGTTAATGAATAAGCTTTGAACTTGAGCTTCAAACTTTTTTCTTAATTTTGCGCCCCTATGGCAAACAACGAAGAAGTTTTCAAAAAGATCATTTCCCATGCCAAGGAGTATGGGTTTGTATTTCAAAGCAGTGAAATTTACGATGGTTTAAGTGCTGTTTACGACTATGGTCAGAATGGTGTGGAACTGAAGAACAACATTAAACAATATTGGTGGAATGCAATGGTTCGATACCACGAGAATATTGTAGGTATTGATTCAGCTATCTTTATGCATCCCACCATTTGGAAAGCATCAGGTCATGTTGATGCCTTCAATGATCCTATGATTGATAACAAGGATTCAAAGAAACGCTACCGTGCCGACGTGCTTGTTGAGGATTATATAGCAAAGGTTGAAGACAAGATCAATAAGGAAGTAGAGAAAGCTGCCAAGCGTTTCGGCGATACCTTTGATGAAAAGCAGTTCCGCGAAACCAACCAACGTGTTCTTGAAAATCAGACTAAGATTGATGAAGCGAAGCACAGGCTATACAGTTCCCTGGAAGCCAATGATCTTGATGCAGTTAAAAAGCTGATTGAAGACCTGGAGATTGTTTGTCCGGTATCGGGTACACGTAATTGGACAGAAGTCAGGCAGTTTAACCTGATGTTTTCAACAAAGATAGGTTCTGTTTCAGATGATTCAAGTGTGATATATCTGCGTCCTGAAACAGCACAGGGAATATTTGTCAACTTCCTGAATGTAATGAAGACAGGGCGTATGAAAATACCTTTTGGTATTGCGCAGATTGGCAAGGCATTCAGGAATGAGATAGTTGCCCGTCAATTCATCTTCCGCATGAGGGAGTTTGAACAGATGGAGATGCAGTTTTTTGTAAAGCCGGGAACTGAGCTTGAGTGGTTTGAATACTGGAAAGAGGAACGCATGAAGTGGCATCTGTCACTTGGCCTGGGTGCTGAGAACTACCGTTTCCACGATCATGAAAAGCTGGCACATTATGCAAATGCTGCTGCTGATATTGAATTCAACTTCCCAATAGGGTTTAAAGAGCTGGAGGGTATTCATTCACGTACTGATTTTGACCTGAATGCTCACCAAAAATTTTCAGGTAAAAAAATACAATACTTTGATCCCGAACTTAATGAGAATTATGTTCCTTATGTTGTTGAGACTTCCATTGGACTGGATCGCACATTCCTGGCTTTGTTAAGTCATGCATATACTGAAGAAAAGCTGGATGATGGGTCAGAGCGTGTTGTGATGAAATTTCCTCCAAGGTTAGCTCCGATTAAAGCAGCTGTGCTGCCTTTAGTTGCTAAGGATGGCTTACCTGAAAAGGCAAGGCTTATCATGAATGAACTTAAAAATGAATTCATGTGTCAATATGAGGAAAAAGACTCCATTGGCAAAAGATACCGTCGTCAGGATGCCATTGGAACTCCTTATTGTATAACTGTTGACCACCAGACACTGGAAGATAATACGGTTACCATTAGAGAACGCGACAGTATGCAGCAGGAAAGGGTAAATATTAATGCGTTAAGGAATATTGTTGCTGATAAAGTGAGGTAATATCACCATTATGGATTATTTAGGCTTGCCTGAATATTTTTAAGAAATAGCTGGTAAATTTTTGAGATCAGACATCGTAGGGACAGGTTTCGACCTGCCCTTTTGTTATCATTTATTATTGAATGAATTCATCGTATTGGTGGGGCCTGAGAGGATAAAGCTCTTGATCATTTCAACGGCAACAGGAATACGTTCAAGGAAAAGCTTTTCTTCCTGCTTTGTAAATCGTCCCAGTACATAATCAACCTGAAAACCACGGGCAAAGTCGTTGCCTATGCCAACGCGTAACCTGGGAAATTCAGTAGTGCCCAACATATCAATGATGTTGTTCATACCATTATGACTGCCACCGCTACCTTTGGTCTTTAACCTGAGAAACCCGGGATCGAGATCAATATCATCAGTGACCACAAGCGAGTTTTCAACTTCAATCTTATCAACAGTAAGCCAATATTTTAATGCTTTACCGCTGAGGTTCATATAAGTGGTTGGTTTGATGATTACGATGGTTTTGCCCCTGAAACGGGCTTCAGCCCTCATTGCAAGCCTATCGGTTACAAATTTAACTCCAAGATCAGCAGCTAAGGCGTCAGCAATAATGAAGCCTATATTATGCCGCGTATTTACATACTCATCACCGATATTGCCTAACCCTGCTATGAGATATTTCATTGCAAATAAATGTGATTTGGAATTATAGACTGTTCTATTTCAAATTGTAAAGGCGTTGCAAGCAACGCCTTTACAGGTATTGTTAATAGTGCAAAAGATTACTTGGCAGGAGCTTCCGGCTCAACGTTACGGGTTGACTGAACAGATAATATCAGACCACTCTTGATGTCAAGGAATTCAACATTATCCATCTTGATATCACCTACCTTGATAGATTGGTTAAGATCAAGGTCATTGATGCTGATTTCTATTTCATCTGGTAGATGTTGATTTAAAGCTTTAACTTTCAGTTTACGGAATTTCTTTACGAGTTTACCACCTCTGAGGACACCGGGAGAAGTACCGGTAACCTTGATTGGAACAGAGATTACAACCGGTTTTTTAGGATCAAGCTCCATGAAGTCAACATGGAGGATGTTATCGGTAACCGGGTGTGACTGAACATCCTGTAATACGGTTAAATATTCTTTTCCATCAACGTTAACATTAATCAGAAAAGAAGCCGGAGTGTACAGAATAGGTTTAAAATTTGTTACATCAGTTGCAAAGTGAATCTGTTCTTTACCACCGTAAATAACACATGGCACTTTACCGGCTATGCGTTGTGCTTTAGCATCTTTATTCCCTACGTTCTCACGAAGAGAACCGCTCAATGATACTGTTTTCATTTTTAGTTTATTTATTTGGATTTATAAAAATATTAATCAAACTTGAACAAAGTGGAAATTGACTCGT
>JAEYXG010000368.1 GCA_023428585.1 Bacteroidota bacterium | reverse complement strand
GATCCTCAATCCCATTTGTCTTATAGGAAACGTCAGTAATTATCCCAATAAGGTTATTCTTGTATTCTTCGTAGTAGTGGATTGCCTGTTCGTAGTTTGTAGCCAAGAGAATTTTTGGCCTTCCTCTCATCCTCAACATCATCTGGTGCTCATTGAGCCCCTCAGTCATGAACGACTTTGATTGCTTGAAGATGATCTTGTACATATTGGGAAGGTAGCTTGAATAGAACCTGATGGAATCCTCCACCAGCAACAGCGCTTGAACACCCACGGTCTTGATGTCATCCTCCGCATTCATCTGATCTTCAATTAGCTTTATGATGGCAAGTAACAGGTCGGCATTCCCCAGCCAGCAGAAAACATAGTTTATTGTTGAGATGTCCTCATTGGCAATGGTCAGGGTTACCTCACGTGAGAATGATGTCAATACAACCAGTGGAATGTTATTATATTCAGCCTTGATTCTGCGTGCAATCTCAAAAGTCTCACTCTTGCCCATGCTTAGCATGGTGATGATTAGGTCAATCTTTTCCGTTTGTAGAATCTTCCTCGCTTCCTGCTCTGATACCACTTGTATAAACTGTGGAGGATACCTTAAGCTTAGTGCAACATATTCATTGAAAATCTGTTCATCTATTCTACCGTCACCTTCAAGTATGAAGGAATCATAGTTGCTTGCAATGAGTAAAACCTTGTATATACGCTTACGCATTAAACTATGGAATGCTGTATCGTCAAAATAAAACCGTGACAGTAGTTCGTAGGGTGATACCTTCATATAGGTGTAGTTTATTACAAATTTAAGATAAAACAAGAAGATTGTGCCAATTTTGAAGAACTTTGCAATACTGTATTCTTGGAATTATTCTCAAAGAACAAGTTGAATTGCCGATGGTTGAGACAACAGTTGGTTCTCCTGATCATGAAGTTCTTGAATGAGATTATATTCTGTTGAATGTGTGTTGACCTGATTATTAATTGATTAAATGAATAATAGCCTGATGAAATACAATTTTGATGAGATTGTTGAAAGAAGTAATACCGCTTGTGTTAAGTATGATTTGCGGGAGATGTTTTTTGGAAGTGACGATGTGATACCCATGTGGGTAGCTGACATGGACTTCAGGACGCCTGATTTTATTATGAACGCCATAAGGGAGAGAGCCGAGCATCCGGTACTTGGTTACTCAATTCGTCCGTCGGAATATTATGAAGCAATTCAAGGGTGGATTGTCAGGCATCACAATTGGACTGTCAACCGAGAGTGGATTGGTTTTTCACCAGGTATTGTACCGGCCCTGAACACTGTGGTATTGGCATTCACTAAACCCGGTGACCGCATCATTGTGCAACCGCCAGTATATTTCCCATTCTTCAGTGCAGTGAAAAAGAATGGAAGGGTATTGAGTCAGAATCCACTCTGCCTTGTCAATGGGAGGTATGAAATGGATTTTGCCGGTTTTGAACGACAGTGCAAAAAAGGAGCTGCCATGGCAATTATCTGTAACCCGCATAACCCTGGTGGTAATGCCTGGCGAAAGGAGGAACTTAAGAAGCTTGCCGATATATGCCTGAAGTACAATGTGCTCATAGTGTCGGATGAAATTCATGCTGATCTGGTAAATGTAGGTTATAAGCATACAGTGCTTGCTTCACTGGGCAGTGCTATTGCCAATCGTACCATTACCATGATGGCACCAAGCAAGACATTCAATATGGCTGCACTTTCAACTGCCTCTGTCATCATATCAAACGGGAAACTCCGAAAGACATATAATGATCTGGTGCAGAATCTGCACATTGATATGGGTAATGTTTTCGGCACCATTGCTTCTACCGCTGCCTATACACATGGTGATGAGTGGTTGAAGCAGTTGTTGGCCTATATCAATGAGAATATTGATTTCCTTGAGGTCTACCTGGAAAAGAATATCCCTGAAATTAAGCTTATCCGTCCTGAAGCAACCTATATGGCATGGCTTGACTGTTCATTATTGAATATGAATGATGATGAGCTCAAGCAATTCATGATTGAACAGGCCCATCTTGGTTTGAACCAGGGAATACAGTTTGGTATTGGTGGTAAGTCATTTATGAGAATGAACCTGGCTTGCCCAAAAGCAACACTGGTTAAGGCATTGAATCAATTATCGGAAGCCTTAGTGAAGTCAAGGATTATGCAACCTCAGCAATGAAGACCGTGTAATTCTTTCCGTAAGCTTTAGCACATTTCGGACAAGTAGTGTACCACATGTAACACTTTTTTGTGTTGATTCCTTTTTCTTTGGTTGTTTTCTCAAAGTCTACGCCCCATTTGCCGGTATCTTTAAATGGACCTTCATATACCTTGCTGTAATATTTACCACTGAAGGTTAAATTCTCCAACTCGGGAATTTCCTTGTCTACCTCAAGATAAACATCCATATTCCATTTACTGGTATGGTCAGACAAGCAAAGCCAGTTTGGCATTTCAGCACCTGCGTTCGTTACTTGTTTATTAAGGCGGGTCATTACTTTGCCGAAAGTTAATGGCATATAGAAAAATGTTCTGACCTTATCCCGCACAAACAGCTTTTTATCCCAAGTTATTATTTTATCATCCCATGGCTTGGGATCAAAGGGAGGACAACATCCTGTTTCAACAATTTTCTCTTTTTCTTGTGTGGTTACTGGTTCCATGACGACAATTTTTATAGTACAAAGGTACTAATGAAATTTGCTATTTATCAATATCCGGCTGTTAAATTGGATAGGAATATCTCTTATATATAGTTTTTGCAACTAAAACAAGTGATTAATCGATGCAAAGTTTCATCAGGTCATTCATATTGCCATTGAATACATTCAAATCCACAGGTTTGTCAATCCCATTGATTATTGCACAGTCAGTATGTTGCCAAAAAACCCAGTCACGGTGCTGCATACGGGGTATTTCCTCATAGTAGTGGGCAATCCATAACGGATAGTCTTCAAAATCATCCTTTAGATACTTGTCGTAGAATGTGGGGTTCGTATAGATTATTGGCTTAGTTCCATAGTGTTCTTCTATTATATCACACCACTCTTTGCAG
>JAEYXG010000338.1 GCA_023428585.1 Bacteroidota bacterium | reverse complement strand
ATCTATAATATTCCTGATCTTCGCAATGATCAGTTGGTTGGGAGAGTTTCCGGGTAGTAATTTTTTTAATTCCTTAAACCTTTCTTTATCTAGATTTTCAATAAAGTCAATTATTGCAGTAATTGTTTCAAGCGATAGTATGAGAGCTGCTAGGGTTTCTGCCTCCAAATAAGCGCCTTTTATTCTAACTCTTATCAACTCAGAGGTTAGGTCATAATAATCCTGTTGTGGGAAACCGGGTACAAACTGCAGAACCTGTTTCATTTCAAACGCCTGGTTAAGCAACTTGCCCAAATTATTAAAATCTGTAATGAATGAAATTGAATCAACCAATTCATGAGAATAATCAACAAGGCATATCCGATGTAATATAACTCGGATGGAGTCAAAGCCCGACTTATCTTCAAAGTTTGCAGGATAAATCATCTATTAATGCTCGAAATTAGATTAATGAAACTGAGGATTCCAATTGAGATTATACAAAAATCAAGCCGTTGACTTAATTTTACCGGTTGTAGTATTTCTCTTTTTTCTCATTAAGAAGAAAAATGCTGCCAATATTAAAATTCCAACTGATCCATATAAAGTATAAGTGAGTATTGCACTACGGAATTTCATAGGACTGTTATCACCGATATTTACATAGGCGGCCCAGTAGAAGGGATGCGATCTTAATGGATCACCTTCAGCCAATATATCAAGTTTTGCCTGTCGCAGTGCTTCATCTTTTGATTTACCATCTTCAAGATATTCGT
This sequence comes from Bacteroidota bacterium, assembly GCA_023428585.1. Classification (GTDB taxonomy): domain Bacteria; phylum Bacteroidota; class Bacteroidia; order Bacteroidales; family Lentimicrobiaceae; genus Lentimicrobium. The sequence goes on along the minus strand of JAEYXG010000338.1, from coordinate 10,137 downwards.
AGAATTTCTTTACAATTTCAGCACTCGACTCGTCATCAACTGACCACATGGTCATTACTATACCAGGCACACCTGCGTATATAAAACCTCTGGCGAGATTCATTATACCTTCACCTTTCAATAGTTTACCCGATCCAGTATTACAGGCGCTTAATACTGCAAGTCCTGCATTCAGGTCCATACTGAATAATTCATACGTATTAAGCATTCCGTCTTCAATGGAATCCTGGTCCTGATAGAATACCAGTTTTGAAAGCATTGGCTGACTGTTATTAACCAAGGTATGCATTGCGAGATGGAGAACGTTATATTTACCTACTTCTTCCTTGAAACGAGTTTCAGTAGCTGCTTTGCCTCTTATCTTTTTAGCAAACATGCTGTTCTTTATACCTTTTATCTCTTTCTCAACTCCGGGTATTGGAAGAAGATAAACTTTTTCACCATTCTCGTCAGTAAATGCAGTCTTCCCTGATTCAACCAAGTTGTCATAACTGGGAGCCATGACAAGAAAGTTTTTAGAGGCATTCCGTCTCCTTTTTTGAAATCCTGAATACTGTAATATTGCAGAGGTGCTGTAACTTATTACCTTTTCACGGATCAAATATGGAAGTTTACGATAATCCATTTTATTGGTATCAGGCATTTCAGTCAACAACATGTCGAATGAAATGTAGCCTATTTCTCCATCAGGAATGATTATGAGCTTTTTCTCGCTGAATCTTCCAATTATGGACTTGACTAACGTATTATAAAGATGGTAGGCCGATGTTGAATATTTTACATAATCCGCTTTGGTAGTGCTGAACATTGAGTTATTGCTGGTTGCCGATACTATATTTTGAATGCCTGAGTAAAAAGAGGAATCAATTGGTTGAGTAAAGACTTCAAATGAATTCTTATTGATGGCAAACATGTACAACACAGAATCGCTTATCATATATTCAATCAATAAGACATCTTTCTCAAGCGCATTTTGAATCGTGCTTATACTGACTGTCGGCTCTGTATATTTTAAATTATAATAGTCAGGATAGTTCTTTTCAAGCACCGCTGTTAAACTGTCATATCTTACTGTGAATTCAAATACTCTTGACTCCCAGCTATTTATCATGTTTATATCGGGTACTACTTTTTGTTTCTCGTCGTAAATAAAGCTTCTGAATGTGCTGATGTTAAGCTTAAGCTTTTTTTCCAAGTTAAGAATATCATCAGGAATTCTGCCAAAATGTTGTGCTTCAATATCATGCATTGAATTTATTAGAACAGCTGATTTGCTCTTGTCTGAATATTCAAATGCGTCGGCCAGATGCTTTTTGTCATTGGTTACGCGGAATAGTTGGGTGGCCACTTCCACGGTTTTTTGGAAAGTAGATTTCGCCTGTTCAGATATCATCAGCTTACTCTCTTCATCCTGGTATGTGGATCTTAGATTGTCAATAACCTTTATTGAAAGCTTATATGTGTTAAGGCTATATGTCAAATTTGTTTTGCTTCCTAGTACAGCCAAAGCCTGGGCTTTGCCATTTAGTGCATTTACAAGGTACATGTCGGCTTCAATATCTTTTATATTAGGAGTGGAGTAGATGTCAGTATTATTAAAATCACTTACAATCGCAATAATTGCTTTTTGATAGTAGTCGAGGGATTTCATTATTTCATTACGCATATAGTAATAATTGCCAATATGTGTATAGTTGTTTGAAACTTCCCTGCTTTTTGAACCATAGTGTTTCTTGCTGATCAATAATGCATTGTTGAAATAATCAATTTCATTGTTTTTATCGGGATCTTGAAGCAGAAAGTATCCGTATCTGGTATAAAGCAGCCCTGTTTCAGGATGATCGGGTCCCAAATACTTTAGGGCAAGTTGCAGTGCATTTTGGTAATATTCGTCAGCCTTTGCTTTCTCATTCATTGAATTATAAAGGCTGGCCATATTTCCCAAAGTTTTTACCAGTGAAGGGTTTTCTTTATCTTCAGGCATACTTGCAATATAATACCTGAGAGCGTTGGCATAATCCTTTTTCTTCTCATAAACATAGCCAATGTTCATGTTAAGTGAAAGTATTTGTGGGTGGTTCTTCTCAAGCGAAATATTAGCCAATGCAAGTGCCTTGTTGAAAAATATCAGAGCTTTCTCATAATCTGCAAGGTGCACATAGGTTTGACCCTTATTCGAGTATACGTATATGAAATATGGATGACCGGGTTCAGATTTGCGAAGTAGTATATCTTCAGCTTTATTGTAATAGTCAAGTGCCTCAGAATCTTTATTCAGCAGAGCTGCGAGCCTTCCCACATTAAGATTAATCATTGAAAGTTCAGGATCATCAGGTTTTAGTAGTTTTTCATTGATCTTTAAAGCTCGAGTGAAAGCAGCTTCAGCTTCTTCATATTTCCCCTTTTGTGCATTTATAATCCCAATATTCAACAAGAACATGGCAAGATCCGCATCTTCAGGATTCTTCCTTTTTAATGCAATTTCATAAGCCTTGGTGTAATTGATCAGGGCATTATCGTATTCTCCTTTGTAGAAATACGAAATGCCAATAAGATTGTAGTTAAGTGAAAGGGAGGTGTCGCGTTCACCAAATAATTTTATTTTATATGAGAGACTTGAATTAAGTACTGATATCGCACTGTCAAATAGCCCCTTGTGGTTGAGAAGTAGTCCCTTTTTATGTAATACATCGGCAAACATTCTTTGCTCGCTTGGTTTTGTAGGGTCAGTAATTTTCTCTGCTTTATCAATTGTTGACATTGCAGTGTCAATATCACCCTTTAACCTTTGCAGGTCTGCAATTTTCAGAAGTACATCAATGAGTTCTTTTTTCTTTCCCTGTTTTTCAAAGTCATCAGCTGCCTTTTTATAATAGGTATAGGCACTGTCGTACAACGCTTGCTTAAATAGGGTGTCAGCTGTTATTAAATCAGAAGTTTTACTAATCGAATCAGTTACAATGCTATTCCCTACTATTTTATCAGGTTGTTTCCCACAACTTGAAAATAGTAACATGGCAATTGAAGTCAGTATAATCAAGAGTGCTGCTCTTTGAATGCTTCTAAGGAGGACTGCCATTGAGATATGCTTAAAACCCAAGCACAAAAATAGTCCAATAATCCAACAAATCGTAAAGAAATTAAAAAGGGGCTTAAAAAGCCCCTTTTTACCAAAACCTCTAAAAATTTAGTGAACTATAACAAGTCTCTTTGATTGATTGATACTTATACTTCCGCTGGTAGTAAGACTATAGAAATAAACACCTTCCTTCAAGTCCGACACAGGTATAATTACAGAATGCTGACCTGCAGCCATCATTTCATTTATGATGGTCTTGGTAAGTTTTCCATTAAGATTGTATATGTTAAGTGTTGTTTTTGAATCACATGGAAGGTTGAAGTATACTATAGTTTTATCACTTGCAGGATTTGGATAACAGTGACTGAGGTAGTCATTGCTACCGGCTGATAAATAAGGCACAGAGAAAGCCGGACGTACAACTTCTCCATTTACAAGGAAATGGCTCAGATTACTCATGGTAAATTTTACATCACCACCATTATATTTATCATTGGTAACGGCTGAAATTACAATAATAGGGTCTGAGTTATTTATACCGGCTGATGCCAGATTCTCATTTGACCAGTTGACAATAATCCTGTTTTCTTCAATTCTAACGTTTTTCAGGTTGCCTAATTGAGAAGAAACATTTTTAATATTTACTGATGAAGGATATTCAACAACCAATCCCATAGCAGATGCTTCGGTGATATCTTTTGCGAACACTTCGATACTGAAATTATTTGAAAATTGTTTCTGGAAATAGTTTACTGTTGTGGCTATTTCATTTCTTCCAATGGGCACGAATGTGCCATTTACATCACCTGAACTTGAACCGCCCATGGTGGGAACATTGGTTTTTGTACCATCATGAATAACGAGCAAAGCAGGTTCAAAAACCCATTCAGGATCAAAGTTATCCGGCAAATAGTTATCAAGGAGTTCAACATCTTCTGTATCCAAGGTGTGATTTCCATTAAAATCACCCGCCAGAACCACAATCTGCTCTATTGGCGCAGTTGGAGCATTGGAGCCAGTTATGGAAGCAAGAAATTCTACATCAAGATAGTCAACACCACCCGGTTCAATGGTGGTACTTATTGCCTTAACATAGTATTCACCATAGGAGATATTTGGGAATATATACTTCCCATTGAAATTAGTGGTGGTAGTTGCCATAAGATCACCTAGTTTTCCATCATTAACTGTATATAATCCAACGACAACTGATGGAATAGGTTTTGATTCCTCGTCATGGTAGGTTACAGTTCCTTTGATTGGCCGGCTACCAAAGGACTGGCTACTTAGCAAAATCAAGGCTAGAATAGCAATCATCAAGTTCGTAGTTCTCTTTTTCATCTTGAAAGGGGTTTGGGATTAAGTATTTCTTTATTTTGATAAATATCAGAAGTTAGTTACTTTTGTCATGTTGTGGTAAGCACCTGCTCATCCAGAATATTACCTAATATGTTATTTTTTTAAGCGCCAAATATACTGAAAAATTGAAACTGTAACAGGTATTCTCTGTTAAAATGAGATACCTTTACGTCCATTAATCGGTTAAATGGGAAAAGGTAATACCAAAAATGACATATTTTTTTACATTATTTCGAGTGAATCTTTTAAAATATTGATATTCAAGATGATGCCATGATTGAAATTATGTATCAGATAGATTATCAGGCACTAAAGAAAAAAAATAAAATTTTAGATACCCGTATTACCTTTTTGTAAAAAACGGATAAAGTAACGAACTATGATTCATTATTCTGATGAAGCAATCATTGAAGGACTGAGGCTCAGAAGTGATTACATCATCAAATACATTTATCAGGAGTTGTTCCCCATGATATTGTTTTTAGTCACTAAAAACAATGGGAGTGAGGAAGATGCTGAAGATGTTTTTCAAGACAGTTTGATTATTGTCTTCAAAAAGATCAAGGCAAATGAGTTTGATTTGAGTTGCTCTTTTCGTACTTACCTGTATTCGGTCAGCCGAAATCTTTGGTTACAAAAGCTTAGCAAACGCAAGCAATTCTCCAGGGAGTTCAGTGATGTTGAAACATATATTACAATGACCGACTATGCATTAAGTGAGAAGAATCAGGATGAACTGGAAAAATTCAGATTGTATCAGCAGCATTTCCTGACGCTGAACGATGACTGCCAGAAAGTTCTCCTTCTTTTTCTGAAGAAAGTGTCACTCAAGGATATTGCAGTAGAAATGGGTTACAAAACCGAAAAATATGCCAAAACCAGAAAATACCTCTGTAAGGAAGAGTTAAAGAAGAGAATAATCAATGATCCGAAGTGCCAAAAATTCCTGTCCGATGACTAGAAAACTCAAGTATTCCCAGCTTATCGAAAGATTTCTTGCCGGGGAAATGAATGAGGATGAACTCCGATGGTTCAGCAATGAATTGCAATCCAATGCTGAATTGTCGACTGAACTTAAGCTCGACAAAGACCTTGACAAGATTCTTTTAGATGAAGATGTTGTTGAGTTTCGGAGAAAGCTTTTAAGTGTTTATAATGAGAGCAAACAAATGAAAGCACCTAGAATAGTAAGGCTTCAACCGCATAGATGGCAGTTGGCAGCAGCAGCAGCTATTGCTGTACTTATGATTACTGGAGGTGCCCTTTTGTTTACTCAACAGCGCTCCTACACGCCTGAAAAACTATTCAGTATGTACTATGATTCAGACAGATCCATTGAACTCACACGTTCTGGTAATGCTAATATCGTAGAGGCTGTTTTGAAGTTTCAACAGAAAGACTTTCAGGGTGCTTCCCTGCTATTTGCTGAAATACTCGACAGGGACAGCTCTAATATGGCAGTCTGGTTCTATAGCGGAATTTCTTACATAGAAACTGATAGAATTGATGATGCTGTTAAAGCTTTCAATTTTATTGTTCATGACGGAAATAGCCTTTATGTCGAACATGCTGAATGGTACCTGGGATTGTGTTACCTTAAAAACGAACAGATTGATTCTGCCGTTTATGAATTCAGAAAAATCGCAGTTGACCAAAATAACTACCATAAAAAAGAAGCTGAAAAGATTCTGGCTAATCTTGGTCGACAGTAACAACCCCCACTAAAGGATCATTGATATTATAAAAAGAACCGGAATTTTCCGGTTTTTTTTATTTATGCTGCCTTCCTTTTGTGCAATGATTTTTTTAATAATCATCCATGATTTGCATTGTAATGGATTTCTTTTGTAAATTTGCACTTCATTACCGGGGTGTGGCGCAGTTGGCTAGCGTACTTGCATGGGGTGCAAGTGGTCGTCAGTTCGAGTCTGACCACTCCGACTAATTGAAATAAAAGCACTTGCAAATTATTGCAGGTGCTTTTTGATTTAATTGTGACGGAATGAATCGCCTGGATATTCTGCGATATAGTCACTTAACTCTTTGCTACTTAGTTGTTAATTCAATCTCTCCAGGTCGCCACGTCTTATCAAACCATGGTTCCAATACACCATAGAGCCGTAAGGTAAGCCACCATCCTTTACCCGGAACAGTCATTATCCAATTGACCTCTTTTCCGGAAGGCGGTTTTGGGCCGAAATACACATCCACTGAAGAGTCGGGATTGATAATGATATCTTTTCTCAGGCTGCTTATGCTAGAAAACTGCTGATCCGTCTGAAGAATCGAACGGGTCTGGGGATCATATACAAGCAACGACCAGAAATTATTTGCGGGAATATTACCGGGAAGGTGCAGCCGATAGCTCATTGAGCCATCAAGGTACTGGCCATTGCTATCCCGGTCTGCGAGTGCATATTGAGAAAGGTGGCCAACGCTCTTCTCAAAACATGAAGGGCTGTTTCCACTACCTATATAATAATAGTATGACCGGGCATCCGGATCAAGAACACCTTCAGGAGAAAAGTCTTTATTCTTGCCAACAAAGAACATCTTCCATGCACTATTCGGATAATAGTAAGCTTCTGGATTGCGTGAACTGAAAACAATTGAACGTGCAGTGGCATTACCTACAGCAACTGCATCAATGAGTATGCGTTTCATACGGGCATCTGGCGAAAAGGATTTTCCCTTTTGAATGCCGATGGCTGCAAGCATACCTCTATTCTCCGGATCAACGGCATCCAACGGTTCTTCCTGGACAACATGGTTCACTTCTTCGAAAAATGAGAAGTCGTTGGAGTGGATGGTGTTAAAGTATTTTCCTGAGAAGTTAACGAAGTTCATTGTCGGAGGATTTGCAGCTGATGCAAGCGGATAGGCACGGTAAGTCTTTTTTGTATCCTCAATCCCTTTGGTCACATCGCCATTTACGGAGAAAATGCGGAAGAAAAAGAAATTCCCGTAGGTTTGTGAACGTATCACAAAATAGCCTTGTGGAATATTGCCATTATATCCCGGCGGAAGTAGCAGGTATCTTCCACCCTGACCCTTATCCGGACCGGGCAAACCTACATCACTTACGAACCGGAACCAGAAATCATCAATCATTCCAAGAACTCCGGCGGGCATTTCAATCACCAAAGGTCCGTCCTTTGTACTTAGCCAGGTGATACTGTAAATGGTTTCGGTGTTCCCGGTGAGTAACAGACTGCGTGAATCAAGAAGAAACTCGCCAATCAGTACAGTCTGATTGTCAGGCCCAAAGGTTCTGATTCCGGTTCGACATGAATAGGCAGATGCCGCTGGTATATTGTTGAGGAACACCTGCACGCCTCGTTGGAAGTCAAGATTTTCATACACCTTCCTGGAAGTCTCTGCATCAGGGTAACCATCAAAAAACCTCAGCATGCCGAGTGATGTCTCAACACTGTCGGGGGTGGTAATGGATGGAGGAATGTCGGTGGTCATTTTGTATCTTACCTGAGCATCCACTGTTGTTGTTGTTGCCTGATGTGCTAGTAAAACCATGGTCGTAACTAGCTTTAAAAATGTGATCTTTTTCATGTGTGATGTTTGATCTGTTATAGTGGGAACTAATATTTATAAGTACTCTCGGATATAAATTCGAAACCACATTGACTTATGATTTTTTACTAGATTACCCAAAGTTGGGACTTCCAATAATGATCGGAATATTGACAGTTCGTTAAGCTTACTTAATTTCCGGGGGGAAGCGGTGATGATGCCTTCTGCAGGCATATTACAAAGGCAGTATATCTATTCTAGGTAGATTTGTGATGATACAAATATAATGTGTTTATTATGGAATTCAAAGAAATAGAGAAGAAATATTTGGACTATTTCATAAAAATATGCCTGACTAATTCATTTGGGCTACCCAATTATTTTTATTGCTACCAAGAAAAGGATCAGTGACCGAATTGCATTTAAACTTTTCAAAAACAAATCCATTCATATTTGGTTAGTTGATTTTAATATTTGGATTATTTGGATCATTGTCGCAAATTGTGTCATAATTAATTCATACATGCAGTTTAGAAGTCTGGCATTCTATCGTAAGTTTACAATCATTATTTCCGTAATCTCAGGAATACTGCTGCTTTTCCTTGGCCTGTTATACTTCATGTATGAGAAGCACCTTCTGGAAAGGGAAAAGTACCAAGACCTTCAATCTATAGGCAAATTAAAAGCTACCCAGATTGCTGACTGGTATGAGCAGAATAAGCGGGAAGCACGGCTATTGTCAACAGGGAGTCATATTCCTGATTTTGTCAACCATTTCAACCAAACAGGCAAGCTTGATAAAGGTCGTATATTGAGCTATCTGTATCCGATAATAAAGGACAATAAATACGAAGAGATACTTATTGCTACTCCTGATGGTGACCTTATTTTTAGTATTCAAGATAATTATTTCATTAACTCAACAACTCAATCTGTTCTTAAGCAGGTTATTTTATCCCGTGATATTATCGTTCACGACCTTTACAACTGTCCAACACACAGCCAGATCCATCATGATGTGATGGCCCCTGTTATTGATGACGATAAGGTTATTGCCGTTTTGATTCTTAGAATTAACCCTGACAAAATTCTTTTCCCTTATATACAGGAATGGCCTGTACCTAGCAAAACAGCTGAAACAATACTTGTAGGCAAAGAAGGTGACAGTATAGTATTTCTTAATGAAATGAAGAAGTTGCCAAATACTGCGCTCAATTACAAATTACCTCTAACTGATACAGTAGTACCGGCAGTAATGGCTGCGCTGGGAAGAAAAGGCTCTTTCAAAGGACAGGATTATGTAGGTGATATGGTTTTGAGTAATTTAGGGCATATAGAAGGCACTCCCTGGTTTTTGGTTGTAAAAGTCAATATTTCTGAGTTGTACAATGAACTTTACTTCAAGACCATAATGATAGGGATTATACTATTGATGGCTATCTTTATTATCAGTGGTGCATTCATCTTCAACTATTACAAGAAACAAACAATAAATCAGCGACTTAAAGAAGATGCTGATCACAAGTTGTTTGCTGAAAAGCTAAAAAGCCAGGTTGCAGAACGTACTGTTGAACTGGAAAGATCAAATCAGGACCTGTTAAGCTTTGCCCATGTGGCCAGCCATGATTTGAGAGAACCTGTCAGGAAAATAAAAACTTTCCTTTCCCTGATTAAAGATGATAACAATAATGATCCTCAAAGTCGTGCTATGACCTATTTCAGCAGGATTGAATCATCCGCAGAAAGGCTTGAAAGTATTATTGATGGTGTGCTTCATTACTCAAGACTTCAAAATACCAGTCTGGAAATGAGCATGGTAGATCTGAATGAAATTATCGATACTATTCTCTTCGATCTTGAATTGCAGATTTCTTCAAAAAAGGCAGAATTTGAAATTAATAACTTGCCTATCGTTGAAGGTTCTAAGATTATGCTCTATCAATTGTTTTATAATCTGATTAATAATTCTATAAAGTTTACCAAACCGGGTGAAGCCGCTAAAATTACAATTCAATCATCCAGTATTGTCAACAAGAACGGGGAATATGTCGAAATTACCATTGCAGACAATGGAGTCGGGTTTGATCCTATCTATTCCCAAGTAATATTTGAATCATTTAAACGACTTCATTCTAAAGATATCTATGAAGGTACCGGGTTAGGCCTGGCAT
>JAEYXG010000277.1 GCA_023428585.1 Bacteroidota bacterium | reverse complement strand
ATAATGAGCTGACTCCTGAACGGGACTTACCCTGCCATAAATTAAACTTTTCTTTTAAAGAATACTCGCGGCAGGTTAAGGAGGGAAAAAAAATACCGGTGATTACCGAATTCATGTCATGAGTAGTGCCAATGCCGAGTTCATGCATCGCCTTATCACGTAATTTAAGATAGGCATAAGGGGTTCCGTCAATTACCGCTGCCCTTTCAAGCTTTTTTAACATCTTTTTGTTGTGATGCTCTTTGAAATACTTGATCATATAATTATATGCCAGTTGTTCTGATTTAAGTTGATCTGACATCTGGGCAACTCCAATATATGCATGGAACAATTCAGGCGCCTTTGCAGCGGCCTGTATTCCAATAAAAGTGCCTCCTGAATGTCCCATCAGATATATCTTTTCCTGACTGAAACGACTTCGCAGATAATTCGTTACTTCCTTAACATCATTAACCATTTGCTCTGAAGTCAGTGATTCCCTTGGGATATCCTGATAAAATGACATGCCTGAACCCCGTTGTTCCCACCAAACAATGGTAAAATCGTCTTCAAGTCCCGTAGGATATTTCTGAGTAAGGAAGTAATCGGGCATGCCCCCATGCAGATAAAGTAAAACCGGATGTGTTGAGTCTTTGCTTTTGATAATCATGCCTTGCCTCACTCCACCGATATTCCTGAAAACCTTCTCTGAAATGCTCCCGGGAATGGGTTTGCCTGCCTTATCCAAAAAAGGTTTGGCATTACCTGGGCTTAAAATCAGCAATGCTCCTACAAAGATGATCAGGCAAACCAATATTATCAACAACGAAATGACCAGCATTCTATACATCTATTATTTATTTTTAAACGACCAGCCAATATAAATTATCAAAGGAATAAAGATCAGGCCCAGCATCAGCGGTAGAACCCATATTCCCAATCCTTCAGCTTTGCCCTGGGCATTTTGGACCGCATTAAAGGCAATAAACCCGAAAATCAGCGCAATTACCAACTTTAAGTATCTGATAAACCTTGTTGCATTGGTGTATTGTTTCTGGGCATTCTCGTGGGTTATTTTGACCGGGAAATTAAAGATAGCAGGAAACCTATTCAGTATGGTAAGCCCGACAACTACTAATGTCACAATTAGCGGCAGAATCAGTAAAGTGCCTTTCCCGCCATAACCATCCACCTGTCCCAAGGCATTGAAATGAGTTGGAATGGTATCTGGTAAACCGGGGTAATTAACGATGGTCAAAATCCAGATTCCCACCATAGCAACCCATCCGGTTATTTCCAAAATTCTATCTATGAATGTCCATTCCAATTTAATAACCGGCCGTTCTTCCATCGTTGTGATATTTTTATTGAATTATCCCTGTTCAATCCATTTCTGTACCAATGAAACAAAGATATATAAATATTTAATTTTTGCCGCTAAAGAAAGCCCACGATTAAAACCGTAGGCTTTGGGTTGATTTGAGGATGTGAGGATAGTGTGACTGTATCCTGAGTGTTTATTTAACTTTAATAGTATATACCGGGCTAAACACAGCTACATCATTGTTGCTATCGGTCACAGTTACCTTGAAATTAATGGTTTTTCCGGCTGCACTGTTCATAATTGTTCCGGTGACAATACCACCATTGGCTTCAACAGTAAGTCCTGCGGCAGTTAAATCAGCACTTCCGGCATACGTATTATCCAGATGCCATTTATAGGGTGGAGTGCCTCCTGTAACAAATAATGTGGCACCATAAGGTTTGTTAGCTTCACCATCAACCAGTTGAAAGTTTGTGGAAAGCTGCTGCAATATGGCAGCCATACCTGGCGTATATCCTGTAACATTGAGTGTTACGAACTCTGAACGGGTAGCATTTCCATCAGAAACAGTTACTTTAAAGGAAGATGTACCTACTGATAATCCGGTACTCGAGTGCCCCAATCGGTTGATCACCCCGGTTAATGGTTCAATGGTTACTCCTGATGGAGGATTTGAACTCATGTCAAGTGACCAGGTATAATTATGTAAAGGACTTCCCCCATCAGCAAGAACTGACTGGGCATTGAAATTGGTGTACCCGTTTTCGTCAATATTGGCTGAAAGGGTTTGATATTGTCCCGTAGGACTTTTAAGAATACGTAAGGTGGAATTGCCATTATTGGAATCCGAGTCAGAATCTTTTTCACAGGAAATCATTAGCATCGCTAAACTGAGCAGAATAATACCCCCTATGTGGAATAGTTTTGTTTTCATTTTTTTGAATTGGTTTAATTTAATTTAATTGTTAGGATTGACAGTACTCATTAGTTGTGGGATTAGCAAGATAGTCTCCCAAATTATCAAACATTATAACAGGGGGTCGGCCTTCAGGGACTTGAGCGTTTTATTGATTCGTATATTTATATATTGAAAAGTAAAAAGTAACTATGGGTACTCATAATACTTACAATTCTGCAGGATTATTTTACCGGTATACCAGGTGATCATGAAACCAAGTTACTTTGATTTCTCCATTTTTTTAGTATATTTGAATAGCTTTTCAACTTTTTGCCCCCCGGGAAATAAGGTGTACTGACAAGATGCTTCTATTTTCAACCATAACAGGGATTTTTCTCTCATTGATCCTATTGC
>JAEYXG010000258.1 GCA_023428585.1 Bacteroidota bacterium | reverse complement strand
AGCGTATATCCTGTAACAACAAATCAAGTTGTTTTGATGATGATTCAAGCTCATTATATAATTTATCATCATTAATCAATAACCCGATATTACCTTCTCCTCTTGATATTTTATCAGAAGTTGCTGTAAGATTATTTATTGATCTCTCCAGGTTGGATAGTGTTGTCGATAGATTAAATTTTGCTATAGTATCTGAAATATTTGCTGCATTTGAAATTATCCGGGTTAACTCATCATTGTTTTGCTTTAAATTAGCCGTAATGGATTCAACATTCGCAAAAATACCTGCCAATCTAGTACTTTCGGATTTCATAAGGGTGTCTGCCGAGTAGGTAACATTCTCAATATTGGCAAGTGTATTCTTTAGACTTTCTATACTCGTCATTAAATTAGCACGAGTTTTCACATCCAGCACCAATCCTACGGCAGTAATCACAGTGTCAATACTGCTCATCATACTGCCGGCCCTCTTAAGTATCGGTTGTACCATTTGATTAACCTCCTCCTGAAGGCTCATGGCGATGTCAGATCTTATTGTGTCACGCGGCGACAGATATGTCTTTGAGTCACCCAGGTCAATTTCAATTACTTTTGATCCTAATAAATCTGAACTTAATAATCGGGCAAATGAATTGTCAGGTATTTCAAGATCATTTGAAATTATCAATTCAACAATGACTTCAGTGTTTTTATCCTTACTGAAAAAGATATCATCTACCTGACCGATAGTCAACCCGCTACTGGTAACCGCATTACCCTTCATTAATCCTGAAACGTTTTGATATTTGACAAAGAATATGCGGTGCTTGGTCAGCAGATCTGTTCCCTTTAAATAGTTAAAACCCAATATAAAAGCAATGATTGTTATCATCGCAGTAATTCCAATCTTTAGTTCTCGAGATAGTTTGAAAGTTTTCATTATATAGTACTAGTGTAATCAATTACTAATCATTCGCTTGGCTTCTTCAATGTCAATTCTCTCATTATTAAAGAATGCAACAACAAAGCAATCATTGAAACCAACTCTATTCAAATCCTTTATCAGCAAAGTAGCTGATTCAGGGGTCCGTTCACTTCCGTATGTATATTTAAACAATCCATTATGACTATAGTATTCAACCCCTTTTAAACCTTTGAACTCAGGCCCCGAAGTGTTCTTTTCATACTTTGAGACAAGGAACTGAACTTTAAAAACAACTGAAGGCACTGAAGGTTCTGACTGGGTTGATTGTTGAGAGCCGGGGTTAATGCCGTTAGCAACAGTACTACCTGCATCATCTTGATTTTTTCCTACCTGTGATGAAGTATTACCTGAAGTCGTTACCGGCTGAGTCTGCAAAATTGCATTATCCCCAGCCTCAGCTATTCGGCCTACCGGCTCTTCCTTGACCTTATCGTTGGCTGGTAGAGGTTTCGGAACAACGGGTTTTACGACTTCCTCAGCAACAGTTTTTTGATCTGAAGCTGTTGCAGGTGCCTTTTCCACTGATCTCTTATAATCTTTTACAGCCCTAAATATGGCTGAAGCAATATACGTTTGACCCTCATCTGATGCCAATATTCTTTCTTCCTTGGCATTGCTGATAAATCCGGTTTCAATCAAGATAGATGGCATTGTGGTTTTATAAAGCACTAGAAATCCGGCCTGTTTAACACCCCTATCAAATAAATTGACCCTATCCTTGAAATGTTGCTGAACACTGCTGGCTAACCCAAGACTTTGATCAAGAAATGCATTTTGAAGCATGGAAAAGAATATGTACCCTTCAGGTGATGTTGGGTCAAATCCCTCATATTTAACATGATAGTCTTCTTCAAGTAAAATAGAGGCATTTTCCAATTGTGCCACCGAAAGATTCGCTTCACTTTTATGGAGCCCCATCACATAAGTTTCCGCCCCGTAAGGTGTAGTTGATTTATTGGCATTACAATGTATTGAAATAAACAGATCAGCCTTTGCCTCATTGGCTATCTTGGCACGACGGTATAATTCAACAAAAACATCAGTTTTACGGGTATAAATAACCTCCACATCAGGGAGATTTTCCTCGATAAACTTGCCGGTCTTCAATGCTATCGACAAAGTAATATCCTTCTCTTTCGACATCTTGCCAACTGCTCCCGGGTCATGTCCACCATGCCCTGCATCTATAACAACTTTTTTTACTTTTTGCCCTTCAGCCTGCAATGAGAAAATGCAAACCATCACCGATAGAATAATTAAAGAAAAAAAGCGTTTTAACTCCATCTTTATTTTAATTAGTTTTGACCATTATTTCAATCCATCAAACTGCGTATTGAATAGAGTTTTAATGAATTAATAGTCAACGATTTAACTTAACTATATTTACTTTACCAACACAATAAACTCACTAGTTAATGAATTTATTGGAATATTTTCGACTAACCAACACACAAATTTAAGATAATTGAAGCACAATAGGTACAATTTTCACATTGTTTTTTGGCCAATCCAGAAGTTATCATGGATTTTGCTTCCTTTATTTTTTGCTTTATGTTCAAGTACGATAGCCCAAACGGATACTATTCCAGCAAGCACCATTGATACCGTCAATAGAATCAAGCCTTTGATAGCTGACAGCCTTTTAATTCATCTTGGAGATTCCATCTCATTATCAGATACTACCAGGAAAATCACTTCTGAAGATAAAAAGAAAAGTGCCATAACTTCAAAGGTTGAATATAGCGCTACTGATTCCATTAGTCTCGATTTGGAAAACCAAAAGGTTTTCATGTATAGAGATGCTGACATCAAGTATGAAAAAATTCATCAGAAGGCGGCCTATGTTGAAATTGATTTTGAAACCAGCATCCTTACTGCATTGCCACGGCCTGATTCTGCCGGTGTTCTCTATGGATTACCTGAATTTTCGGAAGGAGACCAAACCTTCAAGTCGAAAGAGATGAAGTATAATTTCGAAACAAGAAAGGGCTTTATCAGGAGTATTATTACTCAGGAAGGACAAGGTTATCTGCATGGAGATGTGGTCAAGAAAATGGATAATGACATCTCCAATCTGCGAGGTGGTGGATTCACTACCTGTGATTTGGAACACCCTCATTTCAGTCTCAAATTCACAAAAGCCAAGGTTATACCCAATAATAAAATTGTTACCGGACCAGCCTATCTAACCATTGAAGATGTCCCATTACCACTAATTCTACCATTTGGTTTATTTCCAAATAAACGAGGACAGACCTCAGGGGTACTTATACCAACTTACGGTGAATCAACAGATAGAGGATTTTACCTTGAGAATGGTGGATATTACTTTGGTATCAATGACTACATGGAATTAAAACTTGTTGGTGATATTTATTCAAGGGGTAGTTGGGCTATTAAACCAATTTTCAATTACAGGAAGAGATATAAGCACAGCGGATCTTTCAACTTTAATTATGCCATCAACACCTCAGGTGTAAGGGAAACAACAAGTTTCCAGCGCCGTCGAGATTTCAGGCTAACCTGGAGCCATAGGCAAGATCCCAAGGCAAGGCCCAAAAGCCAGTTCAATGCCAGTGTAAACTTCGGATCATCAACCTTCAATAGATACAACCCTGTTAGTGTATCCGACCATCTTACCAACACATTCGGATCAAGTGTAAGCTATTCTACTACTTTCGGTGAAAGGATTTCTTTTAGCACTGCTTTGCGGCATAGCCAAAATACATCAAACAAAACTGTCAATCTAACCCTTCCTGAGGTTGCACTCTCGGTTAATCGGTTCTTCCCCTTACGTAAACAAGGTAAAGTGTCAAACCTGAAATGGTATGACAATATCAGTGTGAATTATAGCATGAATGCCAGGAATGAAGTCGACACCTATGACTCCCTGCTTTTCACAAGGAACATGATGAATAGCTTCAGGAATGGAGTGCAGCATAAAATTCCTGTAAGCCTTACGTTAAAAGTGCTCAAATATTTCAGCCTAACCAATTCTGTGGATTTCACCGAAAGGTGGTATTCCATGAGCATCAACAAACAATGGGTTAATGACACTTTATTCAGTGGCAATGACACAACTGTTGGCTACGTGCGCACTGACACCATAAGTGGATTTAAAGCGGTTCATGAGTATGGCTTCAGCTCTTCATTGAATACTAATCTCTATGGAATGGTTCAATTTAAAAAAGGACCTGTCAGGGCACTGCGACATGTTTTTCGTCCATCAGTAAGTTTCTCATACCGTCCTGATTTTGGTTCCTCTAAATTTGGCTATTATAGAAGTGTTCAATCAGATACAGCCGGTAATTACCGTCGTTATTCAATATTTGGAGGAGAGGGCACATACACCTCCGTCTATGGCACACCGGCCGATGGCAAATCTGGAAGAGTGGGCTTTAGCCTGAACAATAATCTTGAAATGAAGGTTCGTTCCAAATCTGATACCGTTACCGGAATGAAAAAAGTAATGCTCATTGAAAGCTTTACACTCAATACTTCCTATGATCTGGCCAGAGATTCATTAAAATGGTCACCTCTTACCTTAAGTGCCCGCACTACATTATTCAAGAAACTTCAAATACAGTATTCGGCAACCTACGACCCTTATATTAAAGATAAAAATGGCAGATCTCTCAATAAGTTTGAATGGGACGTGAACAACAGGTTATTCAGTAAAGAGAATTCATCATGGAACTTCTCCTTTGCCTATAACTTCAGCTCAGGAAAAAAGAAAAGCTCAGGCAGCACGAGCTCTGTTGTTATGCCGGCAGCACAGGCGGAAGAAATCATTGAAAAACCTGATAATTACATCAACTGGAACAATGCATGGAATTTCAGCTTTAGCTATAATTTACGATATAATGACTTTATGGATTACAAATCCATGAAGCTTAACAACAAGCTAATCCAAACATTGGGATTTAACGGGGATGTCAATATAACACCAAAGTGGAAAGTAAACCTCACTTCAGGTTATGACTTTGAGAGCAATAAACTCTCATACACATCCATGAGCGTATACAGGGACCTGCATTGTTGGGAAATGCGCTTCAACTGGATTCCCATTGGATACCTAAAAAGCTGGAACTTCTATATCAAGGTAAAGGCTGAAATGCTACAGGATTTAAAACTTAATCGCAAGAAAGACTTTAGGGATAATTAACTTCTTTCCTCTTTTATTGATAATCCCGCACTAATTTTTATATTCTTGTTATCAAATTTATACTTTTGCATACATGATGTTAAACTTTACCCTGATCAGGTTGCAGAAGTGGAGACTCAAGCACGTGAGTCAACGCAATTTTCTTTACATATTAAGCATGATCGTTGGTTTAATCAGCGGGCTTGCGGCAGTTGTACTTAAAAACACGGTTTACTATACCCACTACTTTCTTACCCAAGGGTTTGCGCATGATGCATCGAATTTATTGTACCTGGCATATCCACTATTTGGTATGATTCTTACCGTTCTGTTTGTCAAGTATATAGTCAAGGATAACTTATCTCACGGTATCAGCAAGGTTCTTTATGCAATATCAAAGAACAATAGCCGTATTAAACCTCACAATAACTACTCTTCACTTATTTCAAGTACCATTACAGTAGGATTTGGAGGTTCTGTTGGGCTTGAAGCACCAATAGTGCTCACAGGTGCATCAATTGGCTCAAACTTGGCTAGAATACTGAGAATGGACTATCATTCCATTACGGTAATGATTGGTTGTGGTGCAGCAGGTGCAGTGGCAGGTATATTCAAAGCCCCTATTGCAGGCGTTCTGTTTGGGCTTGAAGTATTAATGTTGGACCTGACAATGGGATCACTTATTCCATTGCTAATCTCATCAGTTACAG
>JAEYXG010000127.1 GCA_023428585.1 Bacteroidota bacterium | reverse complement strand
ATCAAAAACTGCCCGTGAAGCCATACAGGTAATTGCAGAATTGGTCGAAAAATACGGTTACGCCAGTTCAGGAGAATCATTATCCATTGGTGATCCCAATGAGGTTTGGATCATGGAAATCATGGGCAAAGGTACAACCCTGGCAGCTGACAGGAAAACCAAAAAGATGGTTAATGCCAGCAAAGGAGCTGTGTGGGTAGCAGTGCGTATTCCTGATGGCTATATCTCAGCCCATGCCAACCAGGCACGTATTAACTTCTTTAAGCCTGAAGATAAAGTTACTTCCATTAGCAGCAAGAATTTCAAGCACATCAATGATCCGGCTATTGATTATGTATATTCTCATGATATGATCAGCTTTGCACGTTCAAAAGGTTATTTCATGGGCAAGGATGAGGAGTTTAGCTTTAGCGATGTATATGCTCCCCTGACTTTTGACAATGTTCGTTTCTGTGAGATCAGGGTTTGGTCGGCCTTCAAGGATGTCAACAGCGACATGGACAAGTACTATGAATATGCAAAAGGAGATGTAACAAAGGATAGGATGCCACTTTACATTAAACCTGACCGTAAACTAACCCCCAGGGACCTAATGGGATTTAAGCGTGATTACCTGCAAGGAACTGACCTTGACATGTCAAAAGATGCCGGTGCTGGTCCTTTTGGATCACCTTATCGCTGGAGGCCGCTGACATGGAAATACAATGGCACTGAGTATTTTAACTAACGAGTTACAGTAACACAGCAGACCGGTTTTTCCTTTATAGCTCAAATGAGAAGCTGGTTGCCGAATCATATTGGTGGTATATTCTGGTTTGGCGTTGATGATGCCGGTTCAACCGTTTATGTTCCATTCTATTGTGGAATTAACAAGGTACCTCATGCTTATGCAGAAGGAAACGGTGATATGCTTACATACTCCGATGATGCAGCCTTCTGGGTATTTAACAGGGTAGCTCATTTCAAATACCTATTCTATAACAGGGTTATGCCTGATCTCAAGAAGGTACAGGATGAGCTTGAAGAGACCTTTGCCGGTGAATCTAAGAAAGTAGATGCCGAGGCATTGGCACTTCATAACACGAATCCTTTGAAAGCCCGTGAATTCCTTACCAATTATTCTGAAACAGCAGCTAACAGGACCATCAAACGTTGGAAAGAACTTGATAACTATTTGTTGGTCAAGTACCTCGACGGGAATGTCAAGAAAGAAAAAGATGGTAGATTTCTGCGTAATAAATGGGGTTTCACTCCATCGCCTATGTTCCCGGGTTATTCGGAATCCTGGAAAGAACAGGTGATTAAAGACACCGGAGAAAAGCTGATCTACAAGTAAGGACTCGGATTAAGGGTTTGTTGGTTGATGTATCTGCTTGAATTTTTGCGGCACTAAAATGCTCAGGATTTCAACAATACGGGAAAGGTACATGATGCAATAAAGGAATCGATTGTAGGAGAGTTAAGAAGCATCCAAAACGCTATAAGTTCATGTAATCCAGCGTATTAGAATGAATTTTTGATATTCTTGGAAAAGTGCAGAAAATAAGCGTCTAATTAAATGATAATTAGACGCTTATGATATTCCTAAAAGAATTGTACTTTTTCAGATCCAGAGAATAGGCAAATAATGGCATTGAGCTAATAATATACTGATATTCAATGCTGTAAGTCTAGTTTTTCTGTATTCTAATTCTGGCATCAACTGCAGTAATTCCTTTTGCATTTCCCAGCAGTGGGTTGATGTCCATTTCAGCAATTTCTGGCGCTGTAACACAAAGAGCCGACAGGCGCACAATTGCATCAGCGAACGCTGTGATGTCAACACCTTCCTGTCCACGCACGCCTTCAATAATCTTGAATGATTTAAGTGATCTAATCATAGTCATTGCTTCATCTGATGATACAGGTGCCAGTGAAGACTGCACATCCTTGAGTACCTCAATAAAGATTCCACCCAAACCACACAGTATCATGTGTCCGAACTCACCTTCCTTCTTTGCGCCGGCAAATATCTGTGTACCAGATAGCATAGGCTGGATCAGAACGGCTGTAGTATCCTTTATTTTGATCATTCTATTGAATTCCGTTGCTACGGTTCCATCATCCTTAACATTAAGGGTCACACCACCAACATCAGACTTATGAACGGGCCCAACAACCTTCATAACAACAGGATATCCAAGCTTATTAGCCATTTCAACTGCCTCAGGAGCAGAGGTCACAACAGCTTCACCTGCCCTTGGAATACCCGCCGCATCAAGCAATTGCTGGACTTTTTCAGGTGATAGGTAACCATCTTCAGAGTTCTTGATAATCTCCCTGATTAGTTTTTGATCAACAGAGGGTAGGGCAGAGGGTTTGGCAGGTGCCGGTGTATTGTAGACTTTAGTAAGAGCAGTGCCAAAAACAACTTCCTCTGGGAAGTTAATTCTTCCTAATCCAATAAAATAATCTATCTCATTCTTGACATTTACTATTGATGGCAAGATAGGGAAGATTGGCTTTACTGAAGTGTTCATCTTTTCATGCAGAACCTTATAAACTTCATAATTCTCAAACAAGCCGGGACTACCAAAAATGACTGCCATACCATCAATATTGTCAAATTTCCTGTCGCAATACTCAATGATCTCACCAAGCTGTTCGGC